>JAUNTM010000116.1 GCA_030538675.1 Capnocytophaga sp. | reverse complement strand
TTCAAATCTTCAAATTTTCTTATTTTCCCCAAAAATCAAAATAATTGAACCATTGCAACGGATATTTTCGTAGCATTTTTTCAAGATTTTGGGTGTATGATTCGAGCAACGCCTGCGAATCGCGGTGTTTGGTTTCGGCACGGCGGGCGTAAAGGTGGTAATGCAATTTCGGTTCTTTCATCACATACACAAACACCACGGGCACTTTCAGCCGTGAGGCGATGAGAAAAGGTCCTGCCGGAAACAAGGCTTCTCCGCCCAAAAGCGGGGCTTGCAAGCTCTTCGAGCCTTCAAAATATCGGTCGCCCGTAAAACAGATTAACTCATTGTCGGCCAGTGCTTTATTGATTTCAAAGATATGCGACATATCTTCTTTAACTAAAATGAATTTGGTAGTCGGTTTGTGTGTAGAAATGCTTTCCAGATATGCCTTAATAACCGAATGCTCTTGGTCGGTCGTAACGATATTTATCTGAAAATCAAGGTCTATTTCCGAGAAAAAATGCTCGGCAGTTTCAAAATTCCCGATATGGGCACTGATAAGCACGCCGCCTTTTTTTTCGGCAAGCATCTGTTTGAGAATTCCGATACCGTCAAACTCAAACGTAAAACAGTCTTTCAGCCCTGCGGAAATGGCGGTTTTGTCAATCAGCACCTGCCCGAAAATATAATAGCTTTTCCAAACCGAAATTCGGCTTTTTAACTTGCTGTAACCAAGTCGTTTGCGGAAATAATAATAGGTAACTTGGTGACTTTTTTTGGCAAATAAAAAATAGTACGTTGCCACGAGAAGCAACACCGAATAGGCTGCCCGCACACCGATATTTTTAATCGTAAAAACGAAAATTTTGTAGCCGAGCAAGGTTCCCCGTGATTTGCCGTCCCATTTTTTCATCACGCAAACCCGATTATGCGTTGACTTTCATTTTGGTTTCAATCAAATCGTAAAAATCTTGGAAAGTACGAATAGCTTTGAAGTCGGGTTCGGTCAATTTTACACCAAAATTCGACTCCACTACAACCACTAAATCCACATAATCCAAACTGTCCAAATCAAGCGTTTCTTTCAGGTCGGCATCGGGAATGATGGTTGCCGCATCAACCTCAAATTCGTCTACTAAAAAATCATTAACCGTCGTTACAATAGTTTCTTTCTGCATTTTATATGGGTTTGCCTTATATTTTTTTAATTATGATAGCGGAATTTGTGCCACCAAAACCAAATGAATTGGACAAAAATACATCAATTTTCTGAGAAGACGTAATTCTTACTAAATTTAACATTTTTGAAGTCTCATCGGGCTGTTCTAAATTGATGTTTGGGGCAATGAAATCGTGCTGCATCATCAATATGGAATAAATGAGTTCGCTCGCACCTGCCATCCAACACTCGTGTCCGGTCATTGATTTTGTGGAACTTACGGGTGTTTTTCCGCCAAAAACTTCGTAAATGGCTTTTGCTTCGTTGGCATCGCCAACAGGTGTAGATGTAGCGTGGGCATTGATGTAATCAATCTGCTCGGGACGCAATCCTGCCTGTGCCACCGCCCGCCGCATTGCCGTTGCCGGACCTTCCACGTTCGGGGTCGAAATATGACCGCCGTTGGACGAAAATCCGTAACCGACTACTTCGGCGATGATGTTAGCACCGCGTTTTACGGCACTTTCATAACTTTCTAAAAGTAAGGTCGCACCGCCACCGCTGGGTACTAATCCGTTGCGGGAAGCATCGAACGGGCGGGAGGCTTTGGACGGGTCATCGTGCGTGGCAAAAACGCCCAATCCGTCGAAACTAGCCATGGCATATTTATTGATTTCCTGCGTGCCACCACAGATAATCATATCTTGTAATCCGCTCTTAATCAAGTGATAACCCAATCCGACCGAATGCGAACCGCTCGCACAAGCCGCACTAACGGTCAGGTTAATTCCGCGAAGACGGAAAATGGTGGACAAATTCATCGTTACGGTCGAGTTCATCGACTTGAAAATCGCCCCCGACCCGATGAGCGAGGTGTCTTTTTTCTCACGGAAAATATCGGTTGCTTCAATAATGGAAAGCGAAACGCTGTCGTTTCCGTAAATAATCCCGACTTCGTTTTTGTCGAAAAAGGCATCGTCAATACCTGCCTGTTGCAACGCATCGAGGGTTGCAACATACGCATATTCAGCCTCTTCACCCATCGTGATGCGTTGCCGCCTGCCCAGCAATTTCTTCAAATCGGGTCGCGGCACCATTCCCGTCAGAGGCGACCGAAACCCGAACGCGGTACGCTCGTCATCGCTCACAATCCCCGATTTGCCTTCGTACAACGATTGTTTCACTTGGGCAAGCGACGTCCCGATGCACGAATAAATTCCCATTCCGGTAATGACAACTCTTTTGTTCATAGTAGTTAGTTTTTAGGGGATAGGGGATAGGGGATAGGGGATAGCTATCCCCTATCCCCTATCCCCTCATTTCACGAATAAATCCCACCATTAATATTAATCACTTCGCCTGTGATGTATCCGGCTTTGTCCGATGCCAGAAACGCCACCAAATCCGCTACTTCATCGGCTTCGCCGAAGCGGTTGGCAGGTATCATTTTCACGAGTTCTTTTTCGTCCAATGTGCTTGTCATATCCGTTCGGATAAAGCCCGGAGCTACGGCATTGACGGTAATATTCCGCTTGGCAACTTCTTGAGCCAATGCTTTGGTTGCCGCCACGACTGCCCCTTTTGCCGCCGAATAATTCGTTTGTCCTGCCGTGCCTTTCACCCCCGATACCGACACCATATTAATAATGCGTCCGTATTTGTTACGAAGCATTTTTTGAATAAAAAACCGGGTAACGTTGTAAAATCCGCCGAGACTCGTATTGATAACGCCGTTCCAATCATCGGGCGACATCCACATAAACAATCCGTCGCGGGTAATTCCTGCATTATTCACGATGATTTCGATGGTTTTATCAGGATTTTCGGTTTCCCAATTTTTCAAAACCGTTTCCGTTTGGACGGCATCGGCTACGTCAAACTGTATGATTTCGGCTGTTGAGCCTTGATTTTCAACATCTTTCAGCGTTTGCAAAGCGGCTTCCTTATTGGAATGGTAATTGATGATGATGTGATATTTTTGCATTTTGGCTAATTTCACACATACCGCCCGCCCGATACCACGCGAACCGCCTGTAATAATGGCACATTTCATTTGTGATAGGTTTATGGTTACCCTCACCCCCGACCCCTCTCCAAAGGAGAGGGGAGAAAAAGCTCAGTGTTATCTGAGTGGCTCCCCTCTCCTTTGGAGAGGGGTCGGGGGTGAGGTTTCAATCCGCAAAATTAATATTTATTTTCCGTCTTTCAAATAGTCTTTTACTTTTTGGACGAGCGGATACATTACGGGGTCGTCTTCAAATCTCGGCACGAGTTTACGAACTTCGGCATACCAACCCTGCGTATGCGACGATAATTCGCTTTGACAATCGAGTGCATCAATCGCCTGAACGATGGTAATCATCTCAATAGCAAGTACTTCAAACGCATTTTCGATGACTTTGGAAGTTAGCAACGCCGCATTCGTTCCCATACTCACAATGTCCTGATTATCATTATTATTCGGGATACTGTGAACGTACATCGGGTTGGCAAGAACCTGATTTTCAGCGGTGGTAGAGGTAGCGGTAAACTGCACGCCCTGCATTCCGAAGTTAAATCCTAATGTTCCCAAATTGACAAATGCCGGCAAGAGTTCGTTGATTTTCGGGTTGAGCAAATAATTGAGTTGGCGTTCGGCAAGCATCGTAAGGCGGGTGATGACGATTTTGAGTTTGTCCATTTCCAGCGAAATATAATCGCCGTGGAAATTTCCACCGTGGAAAACGTGTTGTTTTTCTACATCGGAAATCGGGTTGTCGCTCGCCGAATTGATTTCGTTTTCGAGGACTTTTTCGGTGTATTCCAGCGTATCGGCAATCGGTCCGAGTATCTGCGGAAGGCATCGCAATGAGTAATATTCCTGCACTTTGTCTTTAAAAACCGTCTCTTGATTTTCAGGTGTATAAAGATGTTCTTCGCGTTTGCGGATTCGCTGGCTGTCGTGCAAAAGCGACCGCATCCGCTCAGCGATATACCGCTGCCCTGCGTGCAGTTTCGATTGATTGAGTTCTTCGGAAAAATGGTCGTCATACGTGCGGACAATCTCATTAATCGCACACGAACAGCTGATGGCGGCCTCGAGCAGTTTCTTACTATAATAGGTGTTGGAAATTCCGATTCCCGTCATCACCGACGTGCCGTTCATCAATGCCAATCCTTCCCGAAGACGGATTTCGAAAGGTTTTAACTTTAATTTATGAAAAACATCGGCGGTAGGTTGGCGTTTTCCTTCGTAAAAAACTTCGCCTTCGCCGATAAGTACCAACGCCAAATGTGCCAACTGTACCAAATCGCCACTAGCCCCCACACCGCCGTGCGAGAAAATCAGCGGAGTGATGTCGTGCGTGAGCAAATCGTTCATCAGTTGAATTAACTCAGGATGCACACCCGAATAACCGAGCGATAATGTGTTAATTCTTGCTAAAATCGCTGCCCTCACGTGATGCGGTGCTAAGGGTTCGCCTACTCCCGAAGCGTGGCTGCGTATCAGGTTGTATTGCAATGCGATACGGTCTTCATCTTTGATGCGGTACTGTGCCATCGGGCCGAAACCCGTGTTTACGCCGTAGATAATTTTGTCTTTTGAAAAATTTTCTAAAAAAAGAAAACTTTGTTCTGTCCGTTCCCATACGGAAGATTTTATTTCCAACGGATTACGGTGGAATGCGATATTCTCAAATTCGGATATTTTTAAAGTCATTGGTTTGATTGCTTTCAGTATTTGATATTGTTTGATTCGGTTCGATGTTGTTTGAAATACAACTTTCAAATTTTAACTTTTCATTTCCTCTCGAAAATAAAATACCCAAAGTTCTTTTATTTTTCGGAAAATTGTAGTTATTTTGACACCGCAAAGATAATTGATAAAATCAACAAAACGCAAATAAATTATGATACAAAATGTAGATGTACTTATTATCGGGGCGGGGCCTTCGGGCTGCGTGTCGGCGGCTTACCTGCACAAGAACGGCATCAACGTTAAAGTGGTTGAAAAAACACAATTCCCCCGTCTTGTTATCGGCGAAAGCCTGATTCCGAGAGTGATGGACCATTTTGAGGAAGCGGGATTTCTGCCGGCTCTCAATGAGATGAATTTCGAGAAAAAACTCGGAGCAAGATTCATTCGTGGCGAAGAAATTTGCCTTTTCGATTTCAGCAAAAAATTCGGCGAAGGCTGGGATTGGACATGGCAAGTGCCGAGAGCCGATTTTGATAATACGCTCGCCCAAGAAGCCATCCGTATGGGCATCGACCTGCAATTCGGACACGAAGTTACTGCCGTAAAATTCAACGGGAGTAACTCAACCACAACGATTAAGGGCGAAAATGGCAACGAGTATCAAGTAAACGCCCGCTACATCATCGATTCGAGCGGTTACGGACGGGTATTGCCACGCCTGCTCGACCTCGACACGCCCTCGAAACTTGACAAACATTCATCGGTTTTTGCTCACGTGAAAGACATCAACCGTCCTGAGGGCGAGGAAGGTACGCTTATTTCGTTCGACGTGCTGGAACGCGAAGTGTGGCTGTGGGTGATTCCTTTTTCCAACGGAAATACCAGCGTGGGCATCGTGGGCAACACCGATTATATCGAAAGTCTTTCCGAAAACGGCGACACCGCTGAAGCCTTGCGGAATGCCATCAAAAAATCGGATTTTTACGTGAAACGTTTCGGAGATGTGGATTTTCTTTTTGAACCTGTTTTGCTAAAAAATTATTCGTGTTCTGTAAAAAAACTCTACGGCGACGGCTTTGTCATCACGGGCAACAGTATGGAGTTCCTCGACCCTGTATTTTCATCGGGCGTAGCGTTCGCCACCGAATCGGGAATGCTTGCCGCTAAGCTCATTATCAAAGAGTTACAAGGAAGTTCGGTAGATTGGGAAAAGGAATACAAAGACTATATGAAATTCGGCGTAGATGTGTTCACTTCGTATGTGAAAGAGTGGTACACAGGCAATTTGCAGACACTTTTCTTCCACCGACCCGAAAATCCCGAAGTGAAAGAAAAAATCTGTGCCGTACTGGCGGGCTACGTTTGGAATACCGACAATCCTTTCGTGAAAAAACACGACAGCGTCATCAAAAATATGGCGTACCTGCTTGAAAACGGACAGATGTGATTTTTTAAATTTGAAAATAAGATAATTTGGAAATTTGAAGATTTGGAAATTTGGAAATGATTTACTTACTCAGAAGTAGCATATTAAAACTGCACCAATTCAACGATGGAGTGGCATTTTCAAATTTCCAAATTTCCAATTCGGTAATGTACTGAAAAATAGTTGGTGATTTTTCGTAAATTAATTGTTATATTGTGCCTGTTAATCCGAAGAGGAAAAAAGCAATGGTGGAGACCAACTTTTCAGCAATAGGATTAACGTGTAAAACGATAGTTTTAAGAAGCTGTCCTTTCCGGGCAGCTTCTCTTCTTTTAAAATTATCGGATACACTTTATGGCTAAAAAAACTCTATTTTTCGTTAGAAAAATAAATGTGCTAAGTAAATAAAATCCCACTCTTTTTACATTTAAATCGTTGTTTTTCCCTCTAAACTTTTACAAGACCAACATCGCTTTTTTTTGCCATTTTTAGGGCAAAGAA
>JAUNTM010000115.1 GCA_030538675.1 Capnocytophaga sp. | reverse complement strand
CACGAAAATAAGATACTAATAATCAACAACTTGTTACATCGAACTCACGTTATTTATTGGGGTTTCAGTAGTTTTACAGGGATTTTGTAGTAAGAAGTAGTTATGAGCTTTTAATTGGTAATTAACGGTTTCAAAAATGGTAATTAACGTGAGAACGTGAGTCATACATAGTAAATATTTGAAAATCAAAAACTTACCACATAAAACTCACGTTACAAATAGAGATAATAAAATTTAAATATAATCAATCATATCCCGGTTTTCTCATTTTTCAAATTAAAAAATCAAAGCGTTTCTTTGAGCCATCGGAAGAAATTACGTTGCCAAAAAAGCCCATTTTGCGGTTGCAGTACCCAATGATTTTCATCGGGAAAATAAAGAAATTCACTTTTGATACCTTTGAGTTGTGCCGCAGTAAACGCTTGTAGTCCTTGTTCTTTCGGCACCCGGTAATCTTTTCCACCCTGAATGATAAGTATCGGTGTATCCCAATTATTAATATTTTTTATAGGATTAAATTCAGCATAGGCTTTCTGTGCCAGAGCATTGTCTTTTTCCCAATATGCCCCTTTGAGTTCGTTGTTTGTAAAAAATATTTCTTCAGTTGTACCGTACATACTTTCTAAGTTGAACACGCCACAATGCGAGATAAACGACTTAAATCGTTTGTTGTGAATACCTGCCAAATAGAATACCGAATACCCGCCATAACTTGCTCCCACTGCTCCAAGCCGCTGATTATCAACATACGGTTCTTTGGCAACTTCGTCAATCGCTGAGAGATAATCCCGCATCGGTTGTCCGCCCCAATCGCCACTGATAGCATCATTCCACTGCGTACCGTGCCCCGGCATTCCCCGTCGGTTGGGAGCAACTACAATATAACCTTGTGCTGCCATAAGTTGAAAATTCCAACGGAAACTGTAAAATTGCGTTAAGGCTGATTGCGGCCCTCCTTGACAGTACAACAAGGTTGGATATTTTTTATTCGGGTCAAAATCAGGTGGGTAGATTACCCAAGTAAGCATTTCTTTTCCGTCGGTGGTTGGAATTATCCGTTTTTCAACCCTGCTTTTGGCGATATTGCTATACGCTTGGTCGTTCACGTGTGTAAGCTGGGTCAAAGTATTCTTTTTCAAGTCGAGCGTATAAAGTTCGCCGGCACGGTTCATATCGGTTCTTGTAAGCACGAGCGTATTGCCCGACTGCCCGACGATTCCGTTAATATCAAACACGCCCGACGTCAACTGCTTGGGGTATGGCTTTTTAGCAAAAGGGTCTATTTCAAATAGTTGTACCGTACCATCAATAGCTGTAGTGAAATATATCTTCTTGCCGTCATTGCTCCACGTATACCCAAAAACAGTTTCGTCCCACGATGAGGTGATGTTTTTTTTGATGCCGTTTTGCAAAATAATAAGGTCGTTTTTGTCGGCTTCATTACCGTCTTTTTCCATACTGAGCCATGCCAGCACACCTTTGTTATTGTACTGCGGATGCGTGTCGTAGCCCGGCATTCCTTCGGTAATATTTATCGTTTTTCCGCTTTGAAGGTCATATTCAAAAATATCCGTGTTCGTACTTTGTACATACTCCGTTCCCGTTTTAGCTTTCGCTACATAAAGGACTTTTGTACCTTCGTTATTCCAACTATAATCATCTGTGCCGCCAAATGGTTCTTGTGGAGAATGATACGGCAGATTTTCCATGATATCAATTTGCTTCCCGTCAGAAATATTTTCTATAAAAACATGATTAAACGTACCGTCCGTCCATTTATCCCAATGCCGGTGGTCAAGGCTTCCGTAAAGCATTCCCGATGATTTTTCCAAATCTTGATAAAAATCTTTGGCAAAAACCGAATTGATTTTCACGGGTTTGTGGATTAATTTTTTATCTTTGGAGAGATTGATTTTGGCGGTTTGTTTTTCTACTTCATCCGCAGAGATGGGAATAGCAACACCGCCTTTAATGTTTATTTTGTAATATTTTCTATCAAATTTGTTATTTTCTACATCGGGCGTACTAACACTAAACAGCACATAGCCTGCTTCGTTTGACATCCCGACAGCACTCACTCTACCCAGTTCCCACAAGCGTTCGGGGGTTAGTGGTGTTTGTGCTTTTACCATATTACCCAACATTGTTATCGACCATACTATTAAAATTCGTTTCATTCGTTACCGTTTTTATTAAAAAGTGAAATACAAAGATAACTATTTTTATGAGTTTGACAATAGGCATTGAAAAATACAAATATCTAAAATGAATAAAACAATAATTAAATAATTGTAAAAAAACACAAGCTTTTATTGACATGAAAAAATAGGCACTTCAAAATATCCAAATATTTAATTTTATACGCATTAATTTTGCAGATATACAAAATATGTTGTAATTTTGATTATCCTAACCTACAACTTCATTGGCACTATGGAATACGGAGTTATCATACAGTTACTCATTGTTTTAGCGGCAATTTTCGCAGGAGCCCGAATGGGCGGCATCGGTTTGGGGATTTTCGGAATGATAGGAATGGCGATTTTAGTCTTCATTTTTGGATTAGCGCCCGGTAACGCCCCGATTGACGTAATGCTGATGATAGTAGCGGTTATCACGGCGGCAGCGGCACTGCAAGCTGCAGGAGGCATTGGCTATTTGGTCAAAGTAGCCGAACGAATATTGCGTTCCCGCCCCGAAATGATTACGTTTTTAGGGCCGCTTGTTTGTTATATTTTCACCTTTTTGGCAGGTACGGGACACATCGCCTATTCTCTTTTGCCGATTATTTCCGAGATAGCGACCGAGAGCAAAGTCCGTCCCGAACGACCGCTGAGCATTTCGGTTATTGCATCACAACAGGCAATTACCGCCAGCCCGATTTCGGCAGCAACGGCAGCTTTACTGAGTATGGATTTGCTTGGTTCGCAAGGCGTGGAACTCAGCGATATATTAATGGTGTGTATTCCTGCTACTTTAGTTGGTGTCATTGCGGGGGCTGTCGTGGCTAATTTTATGGGTGTTTCTTTGGAAAAAGACCCTGAGTATAAACGGCGTTTGCAAGAAGGCCTCTTAAAATCTAACAAAAAAAGACTGCAAAACAATGATATTTCTCAAAATAACAAACCACTAATTGCCGTATTGTTATTTTTAGCAGGTGTTTTTGCAGTAGTTCTCTTTGGCTCAACACCTTCGTTGCGGCCTGCTTCGCTCAATATGCCCGAAATTATTGAAATTGTGATGATGTCCGCCGCCGGCCTGATATTGCTATTTGCGAAAGCATCACCGACCGAAGCCATTCACGGCAGTATTTTTTTAGCGGGGATGCAAGCCGTAATAGCCATTTTTGGGATTGCATGGATGGGCGATACGTTTTTTCAAGAAAATATTGATTTTTTCCGAGAAGGCATTCAAGGTCTCGTTACCGAATATCCGTTTTTGTTTGCGTTGGCATTGTTCGTGATGTCGATTTTGCTCTTCAGCCAAGCAGCAACGGTGCGGACGCTCTATCCGCTCGGCATCGCATTGGGCATTCCGCCGATGGCATTGGTAGCGATGTTTCCTGCGGTAAACGGTTATTTTTTCATCCCCAATTACCCGACCGTAGTAGCAGCCATCAATTTTGACCGCACCGGAACAACTCGCATCGGCAAATACGTCCTCAACCATTCATTCCAACTGCCGGGCTGGGTAGCGACTGTGGTAGCAGTATCTTTTGGATACGCTTTGGTGTATTTATTTTTTTAAAATACAATCCGTTTTTTTTGAAAAAGAATAATCTTAAAACACATATATCATGAAAAAAATTTTATTTAGTTTGTTGAGTATCTGCATGATACTGATTTCTGTGGAAGTATCGGCACAAAAAGCCAAAATACGAATTATTGCCACTGGCGGCACTATTGCAGGCGTGGGCAAAGCGGCAAACGAATCGGCGTACAAGGCAGGCGAGTTAGGCATTTACCAACTCTTGCAAGCCGTTCCGGAGATTCGTCAAATTGCCGATGTGAGTGGCGAACAATTGGTCAAAATCGGGTCGCAAGATATGAACGATGAGGTTTGGCTGAAACTCGCCAAACGCATTAACCAATTACTCGAAAAAGAAAATTATGACGGAGTTGTCATCACGCACGGCACCGACACGATGGAAGAAACTTCGTATTTCTTGAATCTGACCGTTCACAGTGATAAACCTGTGGTATTAGTTGGAGCGATGCGTCCATCAACAGCGATGAGTGCCGACGGACCGCTCAACCTGTACAACGCTGTGCAAGTTGCAGCTTCCGCAGAGGCGAAAAACAGAGGCGTGATGGTCGTGATGAACGATTTAATCCTTGATGCTAAAGATGTTACGAAAACCAATACGATTAATGTCGATACTTTCAAAGGCATTAATTTCGGGTCGCTCGGCTACGTTCACAACGGCAAACCGTATTTCGCCCGAAACGTAACGAATAAGCACACTTCACAGTCGGTCTTTGATGTAAGCAATCTCAAAGAATTGCCTAAAGTCGGGATTGTGTACGGCTATGCCAACGCTTCCGATTTGCCCATCAAGGCATTCATTGATGCGAAATATGACGGCATTGTCCATGCAGGCGTGGGCAACGGTAATTTTTTCCACACAGTATTTGACCAAGCAGTCAAAGCACGCGAAAAAAACATCGCCGTAGTACGTTCATCCAGAGTACCTTCCGGAGCCACCACACCCGACGGCGAAGTAGATGACCCCAAACACGGATTTGTCGTGTCGCATACGCTAAATCCGCAAAAAGCAAGGGTTTTATTGATGCTTTCCCTGACAAAAACAAAAGATTGGAAGGAAATTCAACGGTATTTTGATGACTATTAATTTTCAATAATCTGAAAATTTGGAAATGTCAAAGCCCTGAAAGGGCGACTCAATTCAACCCCAACGTGCCAACGTTGGGAAATAAACGTCGGGGAAATAAACGATGATTTTATCGGCGATATGAATAGTAAACAAATGATTTTAATTTCTAAAAAACAAACGAAATGCGTACAAAAATTATCACTTTGCTATGGTTGGCAATTGGTATTACCACCTATGCGCAACAAAATGACACAGACAATACTTCTTCAAAATCTCTGTTAGAGAGAGTTCAGGACTTGGAAAAACGAAACGAAAAATTTAATGTTTACTTCAATTTTCAATCAAGTTTTGATGCTGCCGATATGGGCGACGGCCTCGAAACTGCTTTCAAAGCCAGACAGTTGCGATTGGAAATGAGAGGAAACCTTACCGAAAAGCTATTTTACCGTTTTCGGCACCGGCTCAACCGGAGCAATGCCGGGCAGTCGCTTGACAACCTTTCGCGGGCTACCGATATGATGTATGCCGGCTATCGTGTAAGCGACAAATTGGATGTGATTTTCGGAAAACAATGCCAATCGTGGGGCGGTTTTGAGTTTGACCTCAACCCGATGAATATCTATGAATACTCGGATTTTATAGAATACATGGATAATTTTATGTTGGGTATCAATTTTGTGATAAAACCCAATCCCAACCACGAGTTTCAAATCCAAATTACGGATACCCGTAACAGCCGGTTTTCGGATTTGTACGGCAACATTCCGAATATCGAAACAAGCCAATCGCCTCTGACATACATCGTAAATTGGAATGGAAATCTTTTTGGCGGACTGTGGCAAACCCGTTGGGCAGCCGGCTTGGAAACGGAAGCTAAAAACAACTATTCACGAATGTTGACTATTGGTAACAAGTTGAATCTTAGCAATTTTCAATTGGCATTGGATTATATGTATGCCAATCAAGACATTGACAGGCTCGGCATTGCGACCGAAGCAGCAGATGCTTACCTCGTATCGGTCGGCGAAACGGTTTTCAAAGATGTGGAATACAACACACTGATACTCAAAGCTGAATATCAACCTGATGAGCAATGGAATATTTTTGCCAAAGGAATGTACGAAACTACCGATGTTGAAAATATTGCCGCATTGGGTAATAATTTCAGAAAATCCTACGGATACTTTGCCGGACTGGAATTTAAACCTTTTGAAGAGGAAGATTTGCGGTTGTTCTTGGTTTATGTGGGGCGAAAATACGATTTTAATACAACTTCGGCTCTCGCGGATTACAATACCAACCGCATAAGTGTCGGGATGATGTATCGTATTAAGGCATTTTAAGATCAATCCATCAAACCACGAAAAATGTATTTTTCCCCATTGATTAGCTATTTAATTTCATGAAAAATAAAAAATTCCCGAGTTCTGCAACTCGGGAATTTTTAACGCACTAACACTACTAAGATTATAGGTTTATCGTAATCGGTCGGCAGATTTTACGAGTTGTTCGTCCCGCTGAATGGCTTTGTTTGCCAAAAATAAAAAAACGATAGATAGAACGGGAAGGAACATCCCAACACCCTTCTCAGAAATTTGACTTTCTCCGGATGCCGTTAGCGTTCGATATACAAATATTCCTAGTATAGTAAGATTTATAAGGATATTCAGCCGGTTGGCGACGAATTGATTTTGTCTTTTTTTGTATCCAAAAACAGCTATGATAGCCAATACTGCCGAGAGGGCAAACAATATTCCCGATACTATATCGCCAGAATAAGCATATACCGCTTGTGTATTTTGCACGTACAGTGACACAAATACAGGCACTATACCGCTGATAATCACCACGGCAAACATATAAAGTGTTTGTATACGCTGTATCATAAATATCTTTTATTTTTTTCGGACATGCAAAGCTACTTATAATTTATGTCTTAGCCTAATATTTTCATTGTTTTTTTTAAGAAAAAAGCTTTTCCCTTTGTACAAAAAAGAAGAGGGTGTCCGAAAAGTCGGACACCCCTTTTTTGTTGTGTATTTTCTCTAAA
>JAUNTM010000114.1 GCA_030538675.1 Capnocytophaga sp. | reverse complement strand
AATTTTTTAGTTATAGGGAGCAAGATAGAAAAAAAAGACACACAAGCAAATAATTCAACACTTTTAATCCAAAAAAATAGCGGACAAAGAAATATTTCCTTATCCGCTATTTATTTTGAAAAGTTTTGTTTTGCAGGAAGTAGAGAGTTCATTTTTTAAAAGATGTCTGAATTCTCAAATTGTCTACTTTTAAATCAAAAGGTTCTTGCCACGGAACTAAGGATAATCCACTGTCCGTTACGTTTTTCGAGGGTCATCGTTTGTTGTAATCGCCACACGTTACGGCTTCCCCAAATACGGGCATCAAGGCGGTTTCTTCCTACAAAAACGGCTTTATCGCCCTTGATTTCCACCGAGGTACTGACCTCTTCGTAACTGTAATATTTCATACTTTCGGCATCGATTTCTTTGAACCATTCGGCACGTGGTTGTACATGGCCCGTGATGTGGGTCAGCGTGTAATTTTTGTCGGTCATTTTTTCCATTTCAGCCGTATTCCGGGCGATTGACAAATCCGTAAAGCGGCGTACAAGGTCGAGAATTTGCTGTTCTTCAGTGCGGTTTGTTTGTTTCATTCCGGTCTGTTTTTCAGTATTTTGAGGTTTGTTTTGTGCATCTCCTGCAAGGCTTGCAAGGAAAAGTACCGAGAGTAAAATGAGTTTCATCTTGTGTGCGATTTGTTGATTTTGATGTTGCAAAGATAGTGCTATTTGAATATACCGCTTTACGGAAATCAAACCGAAACTTACGGATTTCAAACTTCTATTTTTTTTACAAGTTCACTAAAGTCAAAATTACTGTAACAGTTGCCTTGAATCAATGTTAAAATACTTATAAAAATTGATAAACGACTAACGCTAATGGATTTAATACATATATTTGTTACGTTACTTGCCTGCAATATTGCCAAAAAATTATTTACATTACAAAAAATGGAAACAAATCAATTAAAATTCAAGTACCAACTTGAAAAAAAAGAACCGAGAGTCGGAGCTGGTGGGATTACAAGAGGCGCTTCGGTAAATGAATTCCCTGCCTCTATCGGACTTGCGGGGGTGAGTATGAGATTACAACCCGGTGCCGTCAGAGAGCTTCACTGGCATGCCAATGCAGCCGAATGGGCGTATGTTGTGAAAGGCAACATGAGAACAACCATCATCCATCCCGACGGAAATGCGTTTATAGACTATTTTTCAGAAGGAGATGTCTGGTATTTCCCGAAAGGATACGGACATGTGCTACAATGTATCGGTTCTGAAGAATGCCATTTTATTTTAATTTTTGATAATGGAGATTTTTCCGAAGACCACACGTTCAGTATTACCGATTTCCTTTCGAGCGTGCCTAAAGAAGTCGCTGCAAAAAATCTGAATATTTCAATAGAAGAAGTTGAAAAACTCTACCAAGGCGAAGCCTACTTTGCACAATGCGAAGTACCGTCATTTAAAAATCATCTAATGACCAACCGGACGGCATCAGAGTTAACATCGCCTCACAGATATCCGCTCGCTGCCCAACAACCCAAAATATTTGCAGGCGGCACGCAAAGAGTGGTTACCCAAAAGGAATTTCCCATAGCACAGACTATTTCAGGGTCTTTGATAGAGATTGAACCGGGTGGGCTTCGTGAAATGCATTGGCATCCCAACGCCGACGAATGGCAATATTTTTTAGAAGGAAATGCCGAGATGGGAGTATTTTTAGCACAAGGAAATATTGTAACAGACCAGTACGAAGCCGGTGATATTGGTTATGCACCTATGGGCTCGGGGCATTATATTAAGAATACGGGCGATACAGTGTTAAAAGTATTGATAGGTTTTAATAATGGCGATTATGAAGCGATTGAAATGAGCGCTTGGCTTGCTGCAAATCCTAAAGACATCTTAAAAGGAAACTTAGGCGTATCAGGAGAAATTGTTGACAAACTGGTTGATAAAGAAGATACGTTTATCATGGAATAATGATACAAAAAAATGTCAACATAAAAAAAACACCTCGTAAAAGAGGTGTTTTTCTATAAATATAATGGTCAAACTATTTCTCAACAGTACCTTTGATACGGAGGGTTTTTTGTCCGTTATCTTTAGCATTTGATAGTACGGTAATCGTTTTACGGATAGGACCAACTCGCTTAGTGTCATACACTACCTCAATTTTTCCTTTTGCCCCCGGAGCTACAGGCTCTTTAGTCCAAGAAGGAACCGTACAGCCGCAGCTTGACGATACGTTGGTGATAACCAAAGGAGCTTTGCCTGTATTGGTGAACTCAAATACACGCTTACCATCAGCTCCTTCTTTTACAGTACCGTAGTCGATTTCTTCGGTTACGAATTTGATGTCAGCTGCATCTTGTGCATACGTCATAGCACTAAAAGCGGCTACAAATAAGAAAGTGAAAAACTTTTTCATGATATAAAAATTAATAAAATTAGTTTACGTTTTACTTTTTAATTATTTCGGCAACAAATGTACAAAACTTTTTCTTTTACATTGTGATTAATATTTTTACATTTGCACAATTAGTTTAAAACAAAAATCAAGCCAAACTATGAGTATCTCATCAAAATATGTGCCAAACGAGTTGGAAAGCAAGTGGTATGACTACTGGATGCAACACGGTTTTTTCCATTCAATCCCCGATAAACGAACGCCTTACACCATCGTAATACCGCCGCCGAACGTTACGGGAATTTTACACATGGGGCACATGCTCAACAATACCATTCAAGATGTGCTTATCCGCAGGGCGAGGCTGAGGGGCTTCAACGCCTGCTGGATTCCCGGTACCGACCACGCCTCCATCGCCACCGAAGCCAAAGTAGTTGCCAAACTCAAAGAAAAAGGCATCAAAAAAAACGACCTTAGCCGTGAGGAATTTCTTGCCCATGCGTGGGAATGGACGCACGAGTACGGTGGTGTTATCCTCGAACAACTCAAAAAACTCGGTTGTTCGTGCGACTGGCAACGGACGAAATTCACGATGGACGACGAACTTTCGGCTTCCGTCATCAAAGTTTTTGTCGACCTATATAATAAAGGTGACATTTATCGCGGACACCGAATGGTCAATTGGGACCCCGAAGCCAAAACGACCCTTTCGGACGAAGAGGTTATCTATGAAGAACGGCAGGGAAAACTGTACTTCATCAATTACAAAATCGAAAATTCCGATGAATTACTGACCATCGCCACCACCCGACCCGAAACGATTTTCGGCGATACGGCAATTTGTATCAATCCTAACGATGAGCGGTACAGCCATCTGAAAGGAAAAAAAGCCGTCGTGCCGATTTGTAATCGTGTAATTCCCATTATATCAGATGATTATGTAGATATGGAATTTGGGACGGGCTGCCTGAAAGTAACGCCTGCCCACGACCCCAACGACAAAATCCTCGGCGAACGGCACGGTTTGGAAATCGTTGATATTTTTAATGACGATGCCTCACTGAACGGCTATGGGCTTCATTATCAAGACAAAGACCGCTTTGATGTCCGTAAAGAAATCGAAAAAGAACTCGAAGCCATCGGGCAATTGCTCAAAGTGGAACACCATATTAATAAGGTAGGAACGTCCGAACGCACCAAAGCCGTCATCGAGCCACGACTGTCCGACCAATGGTTTCTGAAGATGGAAAAACTCATCGAACCTGCCATAAAAGCGGTGTTGGAAGACGATGAAGTACGCCTGTTTCCGAAGAAATTTGAAAATACCTACCGCCATTGGGTCGAAAATGTCCGTGATTGGAACATTTCACGCCAACTTTGGTGGGGACAGCAAATCCCTGCGTATTATTTCGGCGACGGAAAAGACGATTTTGCCGTAGCCGAAACTGCCGAAAAAGCGTTGGAAATCGCCCGCCGGAAAACTGAAAATCCGGCTTTGCAACTTTCGGATTTACGGCAGGACGAAGATTCGCTCGATACGTGGTTCTCGTCGTGGCTTTGGCCTATAAGCGTTTTTAACGGTATTTTACAGCCTGATAACGAAGAGATTAACTATTATTATCCGACCAACGATTTGGTTACGGGTCCCGATATTTTGTTCTTTTGGGTAACACGGATGATTGTTGCAGGCTACGAATTCAAACAGAAAAAACCGTTTACGAACGTATATCTCACAGGAATTGTCCGCGACAAACAACGGCGAAAAATGTCGAAATCGCTCGGAAATTCGCCCGATGCCCTCGCTCTTATCGAAAATTACGGTGCGGACGGCGTGCGGGTTGGATTGTTGCTTTCGTCGGCGGCAGGCAACGATTTGCTCTTTGACGAAGCCCTCTGCCAACAAGGGAAAAGTTTCGCCAACAAAATCTGGAATGCGTTCCGCCTTGTGAAAGGTTGGGAAGTAAGTTCCGAAACTTCGCAACCCGAAGCGGCAAAAGTTGCCCTCGAATGGTACGATGCCAAGTTCCACCAAACGCTCGCCGAAGTGGAAGAACATTTTGAAAAATACCGTATCTCCGATGCACTTATGGCGATTTACAAGCTCGTTTGGGACGATTTTTGTTCGTGGTTGCTCGAAATGGCGAAACCCAATTACGGCGAACCGATTGACAAAACGACTTATGACGGCGTGATTGCGGCTTTTGAAAACAACCTCAAATTGTTGCATCCGTTTATGCCGTTCATCACGGAAGAAATCTGGCAGGACATCGCTCCTCGAACACCGCAAGAAGCTCTTATTGTAGCCGAATATCCCGAAGCAAAACCGTATAACGCATCGTTATTAGCTGATTTTGAAGCGACTGCGGAAATCCTGGCGGGCGTACGGACAATCCGAAAGGAGAAAAATATTCCGTTCAAAGATGTGTTGGAAATGAGCGTCATCAACAGCGAAAAGTTGTCGGACAGGTTCGATGCCGTCATCAAAAAATTAGGAAATCTCACGGAAATCCACACCGTAACCGAAGCCCCCGAAGGTGCGATGACATTCCGTGTGAAATCCAACGAATATTTTATCCCGATGGTCGGAACAGTAGATGTTGCCGCCGAAATTGAGAAATTGGAAACCGAAATCAAATACAAAGAAGGCTTCCTCAAATCGGTACAAAGCAAACTTTCCAACGAACGGTTTGTGAACAACGCACCACCGCAAGTAATTGAAAATGAACGTAAAAAAGAAGCCGATGCCCTCGCCGAACTCGCCACGATGCGGAAAAGTTTGGAGGGGTTGAGGTAGAAAAAACCCGTTGCCGGGAAGTACTATTCCGACAGATTGATGTATTTTTGTCATTATAAAAAACACGATTATGCTACAAACAACCTACATACGAGAAAACAAAGAAGCCGTCATCAAAGGCTTGCAAAAACGAAATTTCAAAGAATTGAATTTGGTGGACGAAGTCATCGCCCTTGACGAACAACGCCGTGCCACACAAACCGAACTTGATACTATTCTGGCGGAATCCAACGCCATTTCCAAAGAAATAGGACAACTCTTCAAATCGGGGAATGCTGAGCAAGCCAACCAACTGAAAGAGAGAACGGTAGAACTCAAAGAAAACTCTAAAAAGCTATCGGATTTGCTGTCGGAACTCACCCAAAAGCAAACCGAAGTGCTGTACCGTCTGCCCAATATTCCTGCGGAAATCGTTCCCGAAGGAAAATCCGCCGATGATAACGTAACCGTATTCCAAGCCGGTGAAATCCCCACTTTGCACGCCGAAGCCGTACCGCATTGGGAGTTGGCGAAAAAATACGACATTATTGATTTTGAATTGGGCGTGAAAATCACCGGAGCAGGATTTCCTGTTTATAAAGGAAAAGGGGCAAGACTGCAACGGGCATTGATTTCCTATTTTTTGGACAAAAACACGGCGGCAGGCTACAAAGAATACCAAGTACCGCATATGGTCAATGAAGCATCGGGCTACGGAACGGGGCAACTACCTGATAAAGAGGGACAAATGTACCACGCCACCGCTGATGATTTGTACCTAATTCCCACCGCCGAAGTGCCTGTTACCAATTTTTTCCGTGATACGATACTTGCCGAAACCGATTTCCCGATATGCTGTACGGCATACACGCCTTGTTTCCGTCGCGAAGCCGGAAGTTACGGTGCTCACGTGCGGGGACTCAACCGCTTGCATCAATTTGACAAAGTGGAAATCGTGCGTGTGGAACACCCCGACCGCTCGTACCAAGCCCTTGACGGTATGGTGGAACACGTGAAAGGAATTTTGGAAGAACTCAAACTGCCGTACCGTATTTTACGCCTGTGCGGAGGCGATATGGGGTTCACATCGGCACTCACTTACGACTTTGAAGTCTATTCCACCGCACAAGAAAAGTGGCTGGAAATCAGCTCGGTATCTAATTTTGAAACCTTTCAGGCAAACCGCTTGAAGCTCCGTTACAAAGACAGCGACGGCAAAAGCAAATTGGCGCACACGCTCAACGGAAGTTCGCTCGCATTGCCCCGCGTTTTGGCTGGAATTTTAGAAAATTACCAAACTCCAGAGGGTATTATTATTCCCGAGGTATTACGTCCGTACACGGGGTTTGACAGAATTGATTAAGGCATTAACCAAATAGAGAATAGAAAATAATTAAAGTTTCGGGAACCTTATTTTTGCCAAAATCAAAAAAGCCACTCCTATGAGTGGCTTCTTTGATTATAACACTTCTGTTATTTAGTTTGAATACTTGGTAATATCGCTTTTCGCTTTGTTAAGTTTGGCGTTAAGCTTGTTCAAAGCTTCTTCTTTTTTGAGAATACGCTGTTTGTACTTCACTTCATCATTGGGCGAAAGTTTTCCTTTCACTTTGTTCATATTAAACTTATTGGTCTCGTTAGCGATTTCAGTTTCTTGTTTACTGATTTGAGTTTGGATGCTCATCACGTTTTTTTGAGCTTTAGCCAAGCGTTCTGCATTTTTTTGTTTTTCTTTAGCAGCTTTTTCTTGTGTTTTTTGTGCTTTTTCTTGAGC
>JAUNTM010000113.1 GCA_030538675.1 Capnocytophaga sp. | reverse complement strand
GATCACGAAAATAAAAATGCAACTTACTCTTTCGTAGTAAGTTGCATTTTTTAGTGGAAAAAATGAGCAAATCATAAGCCGGATTCTGTTCTCCGAACTATCGGAGCGCTTATCATTTATCTTGATTTGCAATCACTTACAAACTCAAACCGCTTACCCTCCAGCGTTGGGCGGGAACCCTCAAGAGCTGGTTTACATAGCGTTGCACCGCATAGAGTTTACCTGATTTCACTACAGCCTTACCTGTACATTCTTTCTGTTGCACTTGTCCTCGCCTTGCGGCGGATGGGCGTTACCCACTATGCTCCCCTATGGTGTCCGGACTTTCCTCTACAAGTAGCGATAAGCCGATTTGCTCGGTGCAAAGATACGGTTTTAATTTGAAAAATTGGAAGTAAGAAAAATTTAAGGTGTATGGTTTAGGTTTTTAATTTCCAGTATTTTCCTTGTTTTTTCAGAAGCGGTATATCGGTTATCATGTCTTTTCCCGATAATCCATACGATGTCATTGCCATTGCATAGCAGCCAAGCAGCTTCTTTGTCATAGAGCGAATATTTTTCATCTTTGAAAAATTTGCTTACTTTTTTGCGGCCTTTCATTCCAAAAGGATAGAAATAATCTCCCTCTTGACGATGGCGGATTGTCAATGGAAAATCAAGCAGATCTGCATCAATATAGATGACATCAGAAGAAAAAAATCCTATTTCTTCAACGATTTGCAACTGCATTTTAATAGGAGTTTTTATGATACATGTTTCTTCTGTAATTGTATAAAAGCGTTCTTCATTTATATTTATTTTACTGATTATTAATTTGTTGCGATTTTTCAATAACCGATGCGAAGCCGATTGGATAAATTTTCCAGTTTCGGCATCCAACAGATGTCTGACATCCGCCAAACGGGTAAATCCATACGGATAAAGCCATTGGTGAAGTATAAAATCTTGATTTTGAAGAGAACGAAAACGAGGGATGTCAATACTAATTAATTCATCTTGATACTCAAAAATTCCGACTTTGAGTTGTTCGGTAGTTTGTATTACAAATTGTTGTGTTTGGTTCAAAAAACGCATCGTTTGTTTGAAATTTTGCCAAAACTCTGGATGAATCTCTTTCATTAGTGGCGATACATGATGCCGGATACGGTTGCGAACGTAGTGGTCAGAAGTGTTGCTACTATCATCCCGCCATTGCAATTGGTTATCAAGTGCATATTGGCGTATTTCTTCTCTCGAAAAATGCAGTAATGGTCTGATAATTAGTTTATTATGTTCAGGTATTGAACTAAGTCCCCGAAGCCCGGAGCCTCGTGAAAGATTGATGAGAAATGTTTCCCAAACATCATCGGCATGGTGTGCGGTGGCGATGTATTGGCAATCGGTTCTGACGCGTATTTGCTCAAACCACTCATAGCGGAGCTCGCGGGCTGCCAATTGGGTATTGAGTCCGCGCTGTTGGGCATAAACTTTGGTATCAAAACGGATGCAATGCAACGGACAATCCAATGTTTTTGACCATTGTTTTACAAAATCTTCATCCGCATCGCTTTCGCTACCTCGCAATGAAAAATTGCAGTGTGCCAAAACAATACGAATCCCTGCCTGCCATAACAAATGACTCATCACAACGCTATCAAGTCCGCCACTGATAGCAACCAATACAGCCTTTCCGTCGAGGTCAAACTGTGTGGCAATATGCTTTCGGAATGATTCAATCATGTTGTAAAGATACTAATATTTGGATAATTACGGCGTGCCAGGATATTCCAAAACGAGTTTCATTGCGCTGGCTTTGAGCAAACATTCTTCGTATTCGGCTTCGATATCCGATTGTGCAGTGATGGCACTTCCTACAGAATACGAAACGTATTTTTTTTGTTCGTTGTATAAAATACTGCGTATCACTACGTTAAAATCAAAATCACCTTCGGGGGTAAAATAGCCGACCGTACCGCTGTACAATCCGCGTCGTGAATATTCGAGTTGGTCGATGAGTTGCATCGCTGCTATTTTGGGGGCACCCGTCATGCTTCCCATAGGAAATGTCGCACGGATAAGTTCAACAGGTTCTTGCTTTTCATTGGCGCGAGCCGTTACGGTCGAGATAAGTTGGTGCACTTGTCGGAATGTATATGCTTGGCACAGTTCATCAACTTTTACGCTTCCTTTTTGAGCAAAACGCGACATGTCATTGCGAACCAAATCGACAATCATGATGTTTTCAGAGCGTTCTTTCGGATTGTTAATCAGCGAATTGCGTATTTTTTCATCAGTTATAGAATCTTCTGAACGTTTGGCGGTTCCTTTGATAGGTTGTGATATGACGTGTGTGCCTTCACGGCGGATATAGCGTTCGGGTGATGCCGAAATGAGATAATTCGGATATTTTTTGAGATACGTGGCAAATGGCGGGCGAGAGATGCTGTTGAGTCGTTCGTAGACATTTGCCGGGTTGATTTGGGCATTTTCAGCATAAAATTCCTGACAAAAATTAGCTTCGTAAATGTCGCCCCTAAAAATGTGTTGCCTCATGCGTTCGGCTTGCCGGCAATACTCTTTTTTGGATAGTTTAGGTTGTATTTCGGGGCGTTTTTTAGCAATGGAAACAGTCTTGTGTTTGTATTTTTGGATGGTCTCCCAGTCTTGGTCAATAGTTTCTTTTTCAGAAATTAAATAATTGAAAATCAGTGTTTTATTTTTAAAAAAAATAATTTTACGCGGTTGAAAGAAAAATAACTCTGCCCATTGGAGCGGGTCTTCGTGGCGCGAATTGAGATTTTCGAGGTCGTTTTTCAGGTCGTAGGTAAGATAGCCAAACAGCCAATCTTTGGTTTGAGCCACAAAGGTTTTCAGTTGGTCAAAGCTGCCTTTTGTTTGGGTTTGCAACGTAGCTTCGGGGTCGAAAGCCAATACCGCTTCATAACGGCTGTAAGGGTCGGGATACGAATTGCTATCGAGCCACACCAGCGTATCGTAGTGGGCATCGCACCAACGCCGTACTTGCGTTTTGGTTTGTTCCAAATCGTCGAAATAGAATATTTTTCGGATGCGCTGCATTTTTTATAAAATATCCAAACTGCCTTTTCCTTCGCGGATGACGACAGGTTCGCCTTCCGAAAGGTCAATTACGGTCGATGCAGTATTATCGCCATACCCTGAATCAATGACGGCATCTACACGGTTTTGCCATTTTTCAAAAATAAGCTCGGGGTCGGTGGTGTATTCAATCACATCGTCATCGTCATGAATGGAAGTTGATACGATAGGATTGCCAAGCCGCTCTACGATAAGGCGCGCAATATTATTGTCGGGGATGCGGATACCAACGGTTTTTTTCTTTTTAAAATCTTTGGGCAGATTGTTATTTCCGGGAAGGATAAAGGTGTAAGGTCCGGGCAATGCTCTTTTTAAAATTTTGAAAGTTGCTGTATCGATTTGTTTTACGTAATCAGAGAGGTTGCTCAGGTCGGCACAAACGAATGAGAAATTGGCTTTTTCGAGTTTGACACCTTTTATTTTGGCGATGCGTTCGAGCGCTTTGGTATTGGCGATGTCGCATCCCATACCGTAAACAGTATCAGTAGGATAGATGATGATACCGCCGTTGCGTAAGATATTGACAACTTTGTTGATTTCCTTTTCGTTGGGATTTTCTTCGTAGATTTTGATGTATTGAGCCATGTTTCCTTTTTTGAGTTGAGACACTAATCCAATGGAAAATTATCCATTTCTTGGGCTAATTATTTTTATATCGTGAAATGCGATAGCACCTCGTACAACTCCCGATACAACGCTGTACAAAGCATCGATGAGTTGTACTTTGAGTTCGTTTTTATGGTACACTACACTGATTTCGCGTGCGGGCTGTGGTGCTGTGAAAGTTCGGATATTTTTCTTTTGCTTGTCGTTTAGATTGAGCGAATGCAGGTAGGGGATGAGCGTCATACCAAGCCCTTCGTCAGCTAAGTGGATGAGCGTTTCGAAGCTACCACTTTTGATACGAAAACCTTTGTTGCTTTCGGCGAGCTGTTTATGGCAGATATTAAGTACGCTCGCTTTGAAGCAATGTCCGTCTTCGAGCATCAGGATATCGTCAATGTCGAGTTTGTCAGGATTGATTTCTTTTTGGCGGTGCAGAGGATGTCCTTCGGGAGCGTATATTATGAAAGGCTCGTAATAGAGCGGTTTCTCTATAAGGTTCGGATTTTCCAGAGGCGTGGCAAGAATAGCAGCGTCAAGATTTCCGTTTTCGATATTATGAATTACCAAATCGGTATTTTGTTCTTCTATTTTTAAATCGACTTTCGGATATTTTTTGATGAAATTATTCAAAAACATGGGCAGTAAAGTCGGGCTGACCGTCGGGATAATTCCCACCCGAAATTCCCCACCGATGATGCCTTTTTGCTGTGCTACAATATCGTTCATACGTTCGGCTTCATTGACGATAATTTGTGCCTGACGCACGATTTGCCTACCGATATCGGTAATTTGGATAGGTTTTTTAGAACGGTCAAATATCAGAATACCGAGTTCCTCCTCGAGTTTCTGTATCTGCATGCTCAGGGTCGGTTGTGTAACATGCGAGTTTTCGGAAGCCGTCGTGAAATTCTGATATTTGGCAACAGCCAAAACATATTGTAACTGCGTAATTGTCATATACTATATTGTGTCAAGCGACAAATTTACAAACAAAACTTCATATCTTGTATGAATTGCGGGTTCGTTTTGTCATATTTTTTTGAGGGATGAGATTTTATTATTTCACTTTTTCCACCAATTCCAACTGTTCGAGGTCGGCGGTGGTGGTGAACATTCCGTAATTGACAACGGCTTTGTTTTTTTCGATTTTGTCAATCGTTCCTACGCTGCGGCTGTCTTTCAGGCGTACCCGGTCGCCGATTTTTAAGGCACGCTGCATCTGCATTTTTTTCTTTTCGGCTTCTTCGGCTTTGGCTTTTTTCTCGGCTTTACGCTCGGTGCGGACGGCTTCGATTTTCTTAGCGAGTTCCTGTTCGGTTTCTTTTTTAACTTCTTTTTGCTTTATTTTTTCGGCTTTGGTCTGCTGTTTCCGTTTGGAATTTTCGGTTTCGACAATCCTTAAAAATTCCGATACAAGCGGACGCTTTTTCTGGTCGTCAAAATACCGTTCGGCAATGTCGTTTATTTTATTTCCCAGATAAATCATTCGTTGATTATGGTCGTAAAGTTCCTGATAATTAACGAGTTTTGATTTCATTTTCTCGTTCAATTCTTCAAGGCGTCGGGCTTCGGAGCGGGCTTTGGTTTCTTCATCTTTGAGGGCTTCCGATGTTTTTTCCATTTTGCTGCGTTCCTTTTGCAGCTTGGCAATGGTGGCATCAAAACGCACTTTTCCGCTCTCGATTTTCTTTTTCGCACGGTTGATGAGGCTGTACGGAATACCGTTTTTCTGGGCGACTTCAAAGGTAAACGAACTGCCCGCCTCGCCGATGATGAGTTTGTAAATCGGTTCGAGGGTTTGGTCGTTGAAAAGCATATTGGCGTTGGTCATATACGGCATTTCGTTGGCAAGCATTTTCAGGTTGGCGTAGTGCGTGGTGATGACCCCGAACGCTTTCCGGTGGTAAAATTCTTCCAAAAACGTTTCCGCCAACGCACCGCCGAGTTCGGGGTCGCTTCCCGTACCAAATTCATCAATGAGAAACAGCGTATTTTCGTTGCATTTTTTTAAGAAATAATTCATATTTTTCAACCGATAGCTGTACGTACTCAAATGATTTTCAATGGATTGGTTATCTCCGATGTCGGTCAAAATCCGCTCGAACAAACACAGTCGGCTGCGGTGATGAACAGGAATGAGCATTCCGCTTTGGAGCATCAGTTGCAACAGCCCTATCGTTTTGAGTGTGATGCTTTTACCGCCCGCATTGGGCCCCGAAATGACAATAATCCGCGACTGTCCGTCCAACCGGAATGACTGCGGATAGGTCGGTTGTTTTTTCTTCTGATTATTCAATAATAATAGCGGGTGATATGCTTCACGCAAATCGAGCGAGCGTTCGTCGGTGATTTCGGGCAGCAGGGCGTTCATCATCCGTGCGTAGCGGGCTTTTCCGCAAATGAGGTCGATGGCTATAATATATCCTTGGTAATCACGCAAAAGCGGAACGAAATTGCTCAAAAAATAAGTTAATTCTTTGAGAATGCGCATAATTTCTTCTTTTTCGTCATAAAGCAGATTGGCGAGTTCGCGTGAGTGCATTTCCGTTTGCCGGGGTTCGATATAGACGATGCTTCCCGTTTTGGAATTGCCAAGCACCGTACCGTTTACTTTACGGCGGTACATTGCTTTGACGGCAAGCACACGGCGGTTGTCGATGATAGTTTCGCGAATATCATCGAGGTATTCGGCGGCGTTGTACTCGGTCAAGGCACGCTGGAAACTCTCGTTGATACGTCCTCTGAGCTGGCCGATTTCCCTGCGGATAGTTTCCAATGCAGGCGAAGCATCGTTTTTGATTTCGCCGAATTTGTCGATGATTTTTTCGATGGAATCCGTGATTTCCTCCGTATATTCCACGTTTTCGGCGGTTTCGTGCAAATCGGGATAGAGTTCTTTAAATTTTCTAAAGAAAACGATATGCGTATTGACCGTCCTTGCCACCGAATGAATTCTGCGGATACTACCGACTTCAAGTGCATTATCCTCAATCTGCAATAATTTAATTTCAGTATTGATTTTTTCGCAATTATGAGGCGGAATGACGTTATTATTTTCAAAAGAAGAAAGGTATTCGTTCGTTTGCCGTAAAGCGAAAAGCAGGGCTTCTTTTTCGTCAAACGGTTTTATCCGCAAGGCGTATTTTTTACCTAACTCGGTGTAACACAGGTCGGAAATATGTTGGAGGACGGTATTAAATTCTAAATCGCTGAGCGTTTTCGGGTGTATATGTTTCATTTTTTTCTTGCTTAAAAAGGGTTTCCAAAAAGGAAATTTTTTAGATTTGCAAAAGTAATGATAATTTGAAGATTTGGAAATTTGA
>JAUNTM010000112.1 GCA_030538675.1 Capnocytophaga sp. | reverse complement strand
CTGCGGGGGCGACCAGCGGAAGCCAACGCAGGGCGTGCAAAAAAAGCGGTTTCGCAAGTGTATTGTAGCGGATGACCCGACCCCCAATCATTAAAAATTGGGGGGCACGCCCTAAAAAAGTATTTTGTTTTTTATGAGCCTGTTTAAAATTTATTGAACAATATTGAAACAGGCTCAAAATGATATACTAAAATTAATTCGGGCTATCGCTTGGAAATACCAAAAATAATTGTTTATTTTGTAGTGAAAATTTTTACACGCTTTTCTATAATCTAACGAAACTGTTTTACTTATAAAAAGTTTGTGTATAATTATGGATAACTATTAATCTTGTATTCAGTGTAACCTATTTCACATATTCCAGTTTATAAAATTATCAATAGCATGAATACATTAATATTTTTACCAATTGTTTTGTGGCAAGTCTTAAATTTGATTTTGCTTGTCCTCTTCATGGCTTTTATAGCTTTTTTGATTTATAAATTTACCGCATTTCTGAAAGGAAAATAAGGCAGTACAACAATCTTTACTTTTTTTGATTGCCCGTGTATACCGTACATGGGCAACTCTATTTTTTTTGCGAAAAAATTCTTCACGGACATTTTTTTCTGCCGTAAATGTTTACTTTTGCAAAATTCAAATTTTTCAAAAAAACTATGAACAAGAAAGAAACTATCTCCTTCGATGTGCTTATCGAAATTCCGAAAGGAAGCCGCAACAAATACGAATATGATTTTGATTTGAAAAAAATCCGTTATGACCGTATGATTTTTTCGTCGATGATGTATCCTGCCGATTACGGTTTCGTGCCTGAAACGGTGGCGTTGGACTCTGACCCGCTCGATGTGCTGGTACTGGTTTCCGAACCCACGTTTCCGGGCTGTGTGATGGAAGTGAAGCCTATTGGCGTATTCCATATGGCGGACGAAAAAGGTCCCGACGAAAAAGTCATCTGCGTGCCTGTTTCCGACCCCGTGTGGAACAAACTCAACGATTTGGACGATGTAAATCCGCACCTCATCAAAGAAATCGAACACTTTTTCCAAGTGTATAAAGACCTCGAAAAGAAGAAAGTAGCCGTCAACGGTTGGGGCAACCTGCAGGAGGCTATCGAGATTTACCACCAATGCAAAGAGCGTTACGCAAAAGGCTATCCGAAGAATTTTTCGATTTAAAAATTTCTATATGCCAGATAAAAACCACAGTGAAAAGGCTGTGGTTTTTTGTTTTCGGAAATGCCGTATCGGAGTTACTACACAATGTAGAAAAACAGAAAGTATTCTTTCTAAAAAAACAATTTATAAACTAAAAACCGTATTCTGTGCAGAACAATTAAAATACCATAGCTATGTGTTTGTTAGTATATCCAAAATCAGAACAACTATCAATTTTAACTTCTTTTTTAAAAAAAATGAATATTGATTTTGAAAAATCGGAAGATATTCCTTACCATATTTCTGCCGAACAATTAAACGAAATTCAAAAAAGAATTGAAGATTATGAAAAAACCCCTGAAATAGGCATAAGTTACGAAGAAGTAAAACGTAAAATTAAAAAGAAGTATACCTTTACGCTTGAGTTCTCACAAACACCATATATAGTATGAAATCTCTTTTAACTTTCGTTTTCATCATCATATCATCAGCTATTTTCGGGCAATCCGAAGAAAAATTACTGAATGATTTTCTGACAAAAAACATCGGGAAAATGTTGCAACAATACGAAACATTCATCGAAGAAAACCAGACGGTTTACAACTATACCGAGGAAAACGGCGAAATAAAGCCTTCCGCAGTTTTTATTTCTTTTACAGAAGAATTTCCACTCGTGCTTATTTCAAAATACAAAAACGAAATTCCGCTTAGTGATTTTTTATACGAAAACAAATCCAAACAATTGAAATTCAAAAAGATACAACAAATAAATTATATTTCATCGGAAGAAGGGGCGGCGGCATTATACGGTTCGAGAGGAGCGGCAGGTGTCTATACATTGATTGTTAAATAAAAAAAGATTTTTCATATTTCTTTGTAATTCAAAAAAAAGAAGTACTTTTAAACCTTTATTTTAATAACCTTTCAAAATTATAAAAAGTATATGAAAAATACAGCATTGACCGATGTTCACATTGCGTTGAACGCGAAAATGGTGCCTTTTGCGGGCTACAATATGCCCGTACAGTACGAGGGCGTGAATGCCGAACACGAAACGGTACGCAAGGGCGTGGGCGTTTTTGACGTGAGCCATATGGGCGAATTTATCCTCAAAGGCGAAAAAGCCCTCGACCTTATCCAAAAAGTAACTTCCAACGATGCCTCGAAAATCGTGGACGGACAGGCACAGTACAGCTGTCTGCCCAACGGAAAAGGCGGTATCGTGGACGACCTTATCATCTACAAAATCGCCGATGCACACTATCTGCTGGTCGTGAACGCTTCGAACATCGAGAAAGATTGGGACTGGATTTCCAAACACAACACTTTCGGGGTGGAAATGGAAAACGTGTCCGACCAATATTCGCTGTTTGCCATTCAAGGTCCGAAAGCCGTTGAAGCAATGCAACAACTGACGGACGTGAAGCTCGCCGACATTAAATATTATCATTTTGCCATCGGGAAATTTGCCGGATTGGACGATGTTATCATCTCGGCTACGGGCTACACCGGCAGCGGCGGACTTGAAGTCTACGTGAAAAACGAAGATGCCAAAGCTGTGTGGGACAAGGTCTTTGAAGCCGGTGCAAGCTACGGCATCAAACCTATCGGACTGGCTGCCCGCGACACATTGCGGCTTGAAATGGGCTTCTGCCTCTACGGAAACGACATTGACGATACCACCTCGCCACTCGAAGCAGGATTGGGCTGGATTACGAAATTTACCAAAGATTTTACCGATTCCGAATTTTTGAAAAAACAAAAAGAAGAAGGCGTTACCCGCAAACTCGTGGGGTTTGAAATGCAGGAAAAAGCCGTTCCCCGCCAAGGTTACGACATCGTGGATGCCGACGGAAACAAAATCGGCGTAGTTACCAGCGGTACTATGGCACCGTCGCTCGGTAAAGGTATCGGGCTTGGCTACGTACCTGCCGGATTAGCGAAACCTGAAAGCAAAATCTACATCCAAATCCGCAAAAATGCCGTGCCTGCTACGGTTGTAAAATTGCCGTTTTATAAGTGATTTTTAAGGGAATAGCGATTTTAAGGGAATAGCCAATAGCCACTAGGGAATAGAAAACCCTAATGGCTATTGGCTAATTCCTAAAAAATGGCTATTGCCTAAATAAACCGAACCGTAATTAATTTTCATTGTTCGGGTTGTGGTACGGATTTCAGAGAGGAAGTTTTCTTTGAGAAATTCGATTGTAATTCCTGAAATTTATCCTAAAAAATGAAACGCCAAAAACGTATCCGGCAGTGTCCGAACTGTAGCTGCGTACTGAAAATTACCGACAATTTCTGTCCCCAGTGCGGACAAGAAAACCATTACCACGATTTTTCGCTTCGAGAATTGTAGGACGACTTTTCGGGAGCGTTCATCAATTTCGACGGCAAAATTTGGACAACTTTGAAAGTGATGCTATGCTATCCCGGCCGTATTACCGCCGATTTTGTACATGGTAAACGCATCCGTTACGTCCCGCCGTTCAAGTTGTACTTGTTCGTTTCGTTTTTCTATTTCGTCCTGTTGGGAACATTGGTCAAAAGCATCGTTCATTCGCCGATGGTCGATACTGTTTTTGAATTGACGAAAAACGAAGCACGACTGACAATACCCATTTCCGAAGCCGAATTTTCTTTATTCAAAGGAAGTTCCGAAGCACGGAAGCACCAACTCATCGGCAGCCTGCTCGGGTTGCCGCGCCACAAAGAAAACAGCGTATCGCAGGCTTCTTTCCGAAGATTGCTTGCCGTAAACGGGCACGACAGTATTCGCATCAGCCAACGCTCACAGATTTCCGTAAATGTCATTGGGAACGAAGTCGTGCAATCGCCGGAAAAAAAACCGATAATTCAATTTTTTGTCAACCCAAAATACGACACCATCTCCATTGACAAATTTAAAATCAATGCATTGCAACTTAAAAACGTTTTTGAAGACGAGACTGTGATGGATTCTATTATTACGGCTGAAAGTCGTAACAAATCGTTTTTTGAAAAACCAAAATTTAAAAATTCCCTACTTTTCGCCGCCCATTTAATGTTTGCGTCCAAGAGCGAAACCAAAGCCTATTTTGAAAATCGTGCATTGGCATATCTATCAAATATTTCGTACGCAATGTTCTTTTTAATTCCCTTTTTGGGGATGTTTCTCTGGCTGTTTTTCTTCCGCCGGCAACCCTATTTTTATCCGCATTTAATTTTTTCGGTACATCAGCAAACCTTTCTTTTCGGGATTTCCACCCTCGCATTAGGATTATTGGCGTTGTTTACCAATTATTGGCTGATTTATTTGTTGATGTCGCTGATATCGGTTGGCATTCCGTTGTATTTTATCCGTTCGGTCAAAATAGTATACGGACAATCGTGGCGAGCAACGTTCTTAAAATCAAGTGTTTTGATGATATTATACACTCTTCTCATCTTGCTTTTCAGTATTTTGATAGGATATACTTCTTTTTTGTTGGCATAACGGTTTTTGCTTGACAAAAAACTCAAATTCGGTTGCGCTCGGACAGCATCCGCAAAAACAAAATTAACAACTATTTTTCAGACTGAAAACGTTATGAAATCTTACAATGATTTATCATCTGTATTTATTGGTCGATAACAAAAATAATTATACATTTGTAACATTAATTAAATTTATGAAAAATATACGGTGTTTTAAAATTAAACCATTATGAAATATATTTTATTATTTTTGATTGTAGCCGTAGGGTGTACCGGTACTGTAACGAAAACGCCTGATGAGGGTAACGTTGTGAAGCGTAACAGCCGTGAGATTATAGTAAAAGATACCGGAAATTCGGTAGCTTCTTTTCTCGAAATGGTTTCGTTTGTACCGCTTTCGGACGAAGTGCTTATCGGCAATGTCATAAAAACACTGCTATACGAAAACAAAATATATGTACTGGACGATACGCCCCGCTTACAGGTATTCGATATGCAGGGGAAGGCTCTTTACCAAATCGGGAAGATAGGGCATGGCCATCAAGAGTTGCTGTCGCTCCATGATTTTGCGATAAAGCCCGATTCCCGGCAGGTTGTCATATACGATGATGCCCGAAATGCACTCTGCCTGTATCGTATTACCGACGGAACTTTTGGTAAAAGCCAGAGAATACACACCTGCTTCTACGACATCGAAAAAGACGAACTCATATATTCCGGGATACTTCCGTTGCCGGTACCGACCACCGATTTCCCTTTTTACGGACTTATAGAAGGTGTGTACGATGATACCTTCTTCGCGGTAATACCACCACAGATATTCGGCTATTTGGCAGAAAAGAATCCGGAAGTACTGACCGGTGCTCTTTCCGTTTTTACGTCCGGAAGCAATCCTATTATTGCATTCTACCGCCGTACTCCCACTGATAGCGATAGTACCAATTTATAGTGAAAAATTGCTCAGAACGTGTTTTTCAACCGGGTTAAATAGTGGAACGCTTTTTGCAACTGAATGGCATAACACAAACCTCTCTTTATGAAAAATTTCATCATTCTATGGATGGCGGTCATTCTTTCCGCTTGCGGAAATAACGAAAATTCCTTTTCGCTTTACGACGAATATGCAGCAACACCTGAAATGGCATCCGATGCGACTATCAGCAGGTCCTCAACAGATGAATTGCCTGTTTCTGACGAACGAAAACTCATCAAAGAAGGTTATATTTCATTTGAAACCAATGATTTAGGCAAAAGTTACGAAGCCGTAAAAAATGCTGTTGCAAAATACAAAGGTTACATTTCTTCGGACAACGAATCGCAGAGTGATTACCGAAAATCACGACAACTTACGGTACGCATTCCAAGTGCTGATTTCGATGTGTTTCTTACCGATGCCACACAAGGCGTTTCGTCTTTCGATAGTAAAAATATCCAAATCAGAGACGTTACCAAAGATTTTGTAGATGTAGAAGCCCGCTTGAAAACCAAAAAAGAGCTCGAAAACCGCTATCGGGAATTGCTTGCCAAAGCCGTTTCGGTAAGTGATATTTTGAGTATCGAAGCCCAGATTGGTACGCTACGAGCCGACATCGAAGCCTACGAAGGACAACTCAATTACTTGAAAAACCAAGTTGCTTATTCCACCTTAACCATTGATTTTTACACACTTACACCTCAAGGGAAAAATAAAGAAAATCCTTTACTGGAAGCCTTTAAAGACGGTTGGGGAAATTTTACAGGATTTTTGCTTTTATTGGTTCGGATATTTCCTTTTATCCTTATGTTGGGACTTGGCATTTGGGTATTGATTTGGTTTGTCAAACGCAAGCGGTAGCTATTCTTTTTTGATTTCGCCCCGCCATTTGTTGGTCAGTTCGAGGTAATCAAAGTCAAGGGCGGGTGATTGCTGTTCGAGTTCGCCTTTTGAAAAAGCCCTGAGCAGAATGTCTTCAATCCAATAATCTTCTTCCACCGTTATCGGATCGTATTCGCTTTTGAGCGAAATGTCATAGAGCCATGCGGTGTTGTTGTACCAAAAAGCACTCCAACCGTTACGCAGGTCTTTCACGAGGTCAAAAGCCGTCATGCCCGTTTGCCGATGAATGAGCTTGACGAGAATCCGCCCTTGCGACCGCGACAGTTTTTTCAGTTCATCGGTAAACCGCTCTTCCACATAGCGTTGCATCCGCTTGACATAGATTCTTTTCTGCCGTTTGTTGGTCATCGTATCCATGGTTTGTTCCATAATCCGTAAGCGTTCGGCTGCGAGCCTCGCATACGGATACACCACTTGCACCCGCCGACGGAGTATCAGATAGTTCTTGCGTTCCTCTTCGGTGGCGAAAGTCCGCTCTTTGTCAAATACGTACACCTCGGGCAGTCGGATGATATCCACTTTGTAAAAGTCAGATTCTACATAGGTGGTATCTACCTGAGCCTGAACGGATAATACAAATCCTACAGAAATAAATATCGTTAAAAAATAGTTCATCAGCCCTTTCGTTTTTGTGGTCAAAAATACGGATTTTGGTTTAATTTTTTTCTTAAATTTGTTGTATTATTTTCGGAAGAAAACCGCATGGCTGTGAAATGGCTTTTCCTTGCTTAGATATTTGACGTATGCAATTTTCTAAAAAATAAATAATGACAGCTATCACAAACTACTACG
>JAUNTM010000111.1 GCA_030538675.1 Capnocytophaga sp. | reverse complement strand
AGCGGGCAGCGGATAAGGGCTTACTCTTGCGGTTCGGAACTATCCGCTGTTCCCTGTCCGCTATCCGCTTATTTACTGATACTTCTCGTGTACGGGAAACAACGCTTCTACATCCGTTCCTTCGGGGAAATCCACTGCCGAAATATTCAGCGGCACGGCTACTTTCTTGCCTTGCGGGTCGGTGTAACTCGCATCAATAAAGAATGCCGAGCGTTGCGGTTTGTACGCCTGTGCGATAATTCCAACGGCATCGGTAAATTCGGGGCTGTCGAACTCTTCGGCGAGTTTGGTTAGTTCCAGCACCCGCGAGGCTTTGAGATTGCCCTTCGCATCTTTGCGGAGTAAGCGGTTAATCACATCTACGAGCTTGGCGGAATTATCGTCCTTAGCAAGCGAGCCGATAAAGTCGCGGACTTTTTCGATGCCTGCGTTCACGGTATCGTCCCAATTGTCAAAAGTGCGGAAACCGTACATAATTGTATTGCCTTTGTCATCGGAAAACGTGTGTGTCTGTTGGTCGCCTTTAACTTCATACACTTCGTTTTTCATATCCAAAAGTGTTTTCAGCTCACAAAAAACCGAGTATTTGAGTCCGCCCAATGCTTCGGATTCCGCTTTAAGAAGCGACATAACATCGGGTAGGGTTTCGTTGACCAACTGCTTGTATGTTTGTCGGTCTTCTTTTTGGGCATTTTGCCGTTTTTTTAACTCCTCTTGAAGTTGTTCGGCGGTGAGTTGTGATAAGTCTATTGTACTCATTTTTATATGATTTTAAAATTAAATAATTCGTGCTTTCTTACGTCCCGCCATACGAGTTTATCGTCATCGAAATAAAGTAAATTGCGGTCTTCATTGTACTTTATCTCTGGTACTTCATAGCGGTTTGCTTCTATCCAGTCTTGCAATTGCTGAACTCTTGGCGGAATGTAATGGCTAAATCCAAGTCGGTACGCCATTGATTGGTAACGTTCGCCATCGGTAAGTATCAGTACAATATTGTCGAGGCGTAAGGCTTCGATGTAGGAGGTTAGTCGGGGTGGGTTCATTTTTTTAGGTTTTAGGTTTTTAGGGGATAGGGAGCAGGGGATAGCGGATAGTTTCCACTCTTGCACTCGGCTTAGCCCTATTGGCTAATGCCTTAAACGGTCGGATTAGCTCTATCCGCTATGCCTTATCCGCTATCCGCTTCCTCCGGATTTCTCTTCTCAATTCATCAAAAAGTGCCGACGGATAGCGGTCTTCCAGTTCGCCGGCATAGCTGTCGAGGTTGTACTGCATATCGGTTTCGGTCATAAATTCAAGTACGCTTTCCAGCTCACGGTAGAGGCGGTTCTGTACGAGGTCGTTCCATTCGGTTTCATACCAGTTCAAAATGTAATCGCATTTTAAAAGTTCTTTAAGCGGTAAAAAATGTTGTCCGCTCTGAATGGCACACCAGCGTTTAAAATGGTAATCACGCAGGGCGGAATACCCACGCCAGTTGGTTTTTAAGATTTGCATTATTCGCAGTGCGTTGGGGATGGTGGGGTGTTGATGTTGCATTTTTATTATAATTTTCGGGTTAAATTCACTTCTCTTTCAGCGGCTTTTTCCTGCGAAATCACGTAAGGCACGGATTCGTCCGCTCCGGTTCTTGATTTTTCAACGTAGGCTTTAAAGTCTTTTACGTGGATGACCAATTGGGCATCGTACTTAATATCATCGGCGACCGCTCCTTTGGGTGAGCCTTTCTGCATTTGCGACACCCATACGAAAAGGGTATCGGGAAACTTGCCAACGAAATCAAAATAATCCTTGCTGTTTTTGCCCCGGAAACAGTACTGTACGCTGTCTATCACTACAATTTTCGGTTGTCGTTTCCGGCTCAATCGGGCTGTGAGTTCATCGAGCGGTTCGCTTTGGAACACGTATTTTGCACTGACCGATTTGATGTTGTTGATGTCGAGCGAACGCTTGAAACTGGCTTTCATTCCCTCCTCTACGCTGTCGTACAGCACTTTACCGAAGTTGCACAGTTGCTTCATCAATTGCAGGGCATAGGTGGTTTTTCCGTGTCCGCTTCCGCCGTATATCAGAATGCTTCCGCTCCGCTCCACGTTGTCGCCCAAATGCCTGAGCCATTCGTCTGTGAATGCCAACACGTCAAAGGTTCGCCGTTCTATGTCTTCATGCGTGTAGGCTCTCGGAATTTCTTTCTCAATTGTTTCCATTGGCCAGTCGTTCTTTTTCAATTTCCGTACGTACTTTCCGCAGACTTCCTTTGGTAATGGCGTACATTCTTTCGGCACTCAGTCCCGATTGGTTGGCTTTGGCTACTTGGGCGATTTGCTTCATATTGAACTCTTGCAGGGCTTCTTTTCCGTCCGGACTTACCTTTTTGTAGCCGTTGCCGAAGCGGTCGAAAAGCTCCGTGTAACCGACTTTTTTCAGATTTTTCTGGCGTTCGATTTTCTCCCGGAGTCCGTCGGCACCCATCATATACCAACCGCAGAGGTACTCGCAGGCGTTCCATACGGCTTTGAGTTCGAGGAAGGCGGAATAATCCAAGTCGCCTGCTTCGTCAAGAACGATAAGCGGGTTTTCCAACTGCCTGATGAAATAGACCAAATCATCGTACACATCGCTGTAACGCCCTGTGTGGCTCACGCCGAACTCTTGGGCTATCTTACGGATGAGTTTCTGTTTGGTCTTAACCTGCGAACAGTCGATGTATACCGTGTTGCGGTTGGTAGCGGCATACTGCTTGGCGGTATGCGTTTTTCCGATGCCGGCGATGTCGCACAAAATCGCAGAAATGGAACGCTCACGGCAGGCTTCAAGCTGGCTGTAAATGTAACTGTACGTTTCGGTTTTGACCGTTACCCAAGGGGTTCCCTGCCGTAGCTGAACTTCTAATTTGCGGGCAATGCTTATCCACTTGGCATCGTCCAACGAATAATTCAATTCGCCACCGGTGAATATTTTGGAATATTGGCTCGGACTGATGCCCAATGCCGTAGCGTGCTTGGTGTCGCTTTTGTAATTTTGCCGGTGGCTTTTTACTTTCGTACAGATTAACTGTTTTAATTCGGGTGTCATCATAACGGTATGGTTTATAAGTCGTTAATAGCTCTGTTGTATTGGTTTTCAAATGAATAATCGGGCTGGTAGGCTTGTTTTTCGGGTTCGGGAACGGTTTCGGCTTCTACCTCTATGAATACGGGTTGTTGCCGTATCACGCCCACTCTGGGCAGTTTTTCCGCCGTGGCGTGTTTGACCATTTGGTCGAATTGGGCGATGTACGCCGTAGCTTCTTTGTATTTGTTTTCATCCCAATCCGTCCATTCTGCCCGTGCGGTGTTGAATACCGGAGCAGGTTGGCACTGGCACAAAAACACGTCGTTTTGAAATAAATATACCTCGCCGACCGTGCCGTTTTCAGGGAGATAATACGCATCTACACCGTAATTGTTCGGGGCAAGCATGGTAAGCACCTGCGGGGTGGGCAGTTGGTATTTTCCGTAGCGGACGGTAACGTATTGGCTCCGGCGTATGGTTGTGGCGGTATGGTCGCCCACGTAGCGGGCAAGCATCGCTTTGTTGAGTTTGGGCAGGTCCGGGTTTACGTTTTCCAAAAATACTTGGAGCCTCGTTTTGCCTTTGAAACGCTTTTGGTCGGGGTGCAGTTGGTTGTTGAACTGCCGTTGTTCTTCCATTTCGTCCGCCACAATCTGCTCGTAGCCCGCTTTGGCGAATTTGTAATTGTCGTTTTCGGCATCGAAAATTTTTTGTTGCGTAACGCGGTTGCTTTCAAGCCGTGCGTAGTGCCGTCCCACGTTTTGGTGGCGGTCTTTTTCCACGCCGTATTTCTTTCTGCGGATGCCTGTTTCGGCATATTTTTCCTGCGAATTGGTCGGGTTACAAATCCGAACGAACGGAAACAATTTGCCTGCTTTGAGCAATCCGTCGGCAAACACGCCCGTAAGGTGCTTTTCAAGTTCTACCTGCATCGGCACGCCCAAACCGTAAGCACTGGTAAAGCGGAACATATTGCGGATGCAGTCCAAGAACAACTCCGCGTTTTTGCTACGGCTGTGGGCAATGCCTATCATCGCACCGCTCATTACGTCAAAAGCGTAATATGCCATTACTTTACTGCCGTCGGGCAGTTTGGTGTGTAGGATGTCGCGGTCGTCAAGCGATATTTTACTCATTGAAAACTGCGGGGCGTGGCGGTTTACGTGCGGACGCACTTTTTGGCTGAAATCGTAATCGCCGTTACGGAACTTGGCGATGATGACTTGGTTTTCAGGTTTGTTGATGTAGTTCCAAATCGTGGCTTCCGAGAGTTCTACCGGCCGGCCGGCATCATCATAAAAGTTTTCACGCTCAAAGAGTTCGCCTGTTTGCACATCGTACACTTCCAACCCACCGCCCAAAAATCGCAGATACATATCGTGCGTGGCGGAAGCGTAAGGTTTGTGAGGCAGACAGTACAGGGCGATGATGAGCCGTTCTATATCGCTTGTAACTTTGCGGGCATTGACCGAGCCTTCGCCACCGTGAATGAAAACGGCATAACGGTCTTTCAGATAATCGTTGTACCGCCGTTTGAGCGAGCGGGGATTGGCAGGGAGGTTGAATTTCCATTTTTCGGGGTCAAGCGAATTGACGGCATCGCTGATGTTCTGCCATATTCTGACTTTTTTGTTAGCGAAAATACGGTTGCCGATTAAACGGTCTTTCACAATGGTTTCAACGGCGTTTAAAATCATTGCCGAAGTGGCTTTTTCACGTTGTTTTTCAAAAGGTAATGCTTTGCCGTCGGGCTTGCGGTGCAGGGCAAAAAAGTCAATGGCTTTCGGGTCCGGAACGATGTATTTTTCAAGGGCATTCACAACCACCTGCTCTTCGGGTTTGCCCAGCGAACGCAGGCAGAACTCCTTTAGGTTGATGCCCCGTACCACCGGCAGGTCGTGGAACGACACCCATGCCTGATTGCCCAAGCCTTTGCCGGCTTTGGTACGCACGAGTTTGCCGTTTTCGCAATAAGCGAGGTAACTGCGGTAGCTCATCAGCTTCCACTCATCGTAAAGCAACCGTGCGGGAATGGAGAGTATGTTGTTGTGAAATTCGTACATAAGTTGTATTTTTGCTTTATGAAAATCAAAATCCAAGTGCAGTACGAATGCGCGCAAACTCGTGAAAGCAGAATGAGCGGACTGAAGGCTCTTGCAGCATTATTCGGGCTTCGTCCTCAGAAGGCTCTGTATGACTTTCGGAAAGACATTTTCGTCGTGCAACTTCCAGAAGACATTCTTCATTTGAACGCCCTTCAACAAGCATTTTCTTCATTTTGCCTACTAAAAGGGCATCGCTATCAATTGGTGTATGATTCGTATCCATCGGTTGATTTTTAAGGTTTTCCGCCCGAAAGCGGTTTTTTATTTTCTTTGCTCCCCGCCAAGGACTTGAACCTTGGTGTATGCCTTTCGGGGAGGAGGCGTTGCCTCTCGACATATTGTACAATGCCTAATGGCTATTGGCTAATTCCTACTGCCCCACTAAAACATTTCCAACTGCTCGTAGCCCGGCAGGAGTTTGATTTCGGAGAGTTTGCGTTGTCCTTCGCGGAATTTTAATAAGCCTTTGGCGAACTCGGTACTGATGTACCACTTGCCTGCCGATGTTCTGTAAAAATGCCCTGCGTGCCTGCGGATGCGGCGGTGGAAGTTCCCGCCCGTAACCGAATAGCCGTGTTGCAACGACCATTCGATGTACGGCAGGGCTTCCATTCCGTGGATGTCGAGCGGCTTGGGAATGGGAAGGAGGTTTTTCGCTTCCAATTCTGCCCAACGGCGGTTCACGATGATACGTAATTCTCGGCTGTAACCAGTCAAGAGGTCGAAGGTTTGAAGTTTTGTGAGTTCGCAGTAGGGGTCTTTTCGGATGTGTCCGTTATGTAACTCTTTGTTTTTCACAATAAGTCCAATTTTGGACAGACCTAATTTTTCGTAACTTTCGTTTAGTTCACGAATATCACGCATTACGTGCTGATGTCGTTTTTTTGTGAGCTGTGCAATTTCGTTGGAGGTCATAGTCTGCTCAACGGTGTGGATTAAATTTGTCATAACTTATTGATTTAAAGCGTTATCTACTTGTTTTACTAAGCGTTGGTAGTCTTTTTTAATAGCATCAGCCATTTCCCATTTACTGTCGGGACGGAGGCATTTCCGTACGTAATACGCAGAATATCCGAACTTGCTGGATAATTTATTTACGACCAACGCATTATAACTGTTGTTTTTCTTTGTACTTTTGTTCATCGTCTCATTAGTTTTGTTTTATGGGACAAAATAAGTGATAATTTTCAACTTACGCAAATATTTAGCGTATAATTTTCAACGTTTATGTATAATATTTTGACTTCATTTTTAAAAGTAGCTGAAAATGAAAACATTAGAATAACTAATTTGGAAAAGAAAATAGGTGCGAGTAAGGGTGTTCTATCGCGTGCAATAGCGAATAATACCGACATTCAAGCTAAATGGATATTGAGTTTAGTTGAAAATTATCCCCGATATAACCCTGAATGGCTATTGACTGGTAAGGGTTCGATGTTGAAGGGTACTGCAGAACCTGCGGTGTCGGTTCCGCCTGTGGGTAATGATAAATATGTGGAGTTATTAGAGAAAAATAATGCTTTATTAGAGGACAAAGTGGCTTTGTTAGAGGAAAATAAGGCTTTGTTAGAGAAAGAAATCACACGTTTATCTACTGAAAATGAGCGTATTGATAATGAAATAGCCCGTCTAACCCGTGAGGCAGAACGCCTCGCAGAGGAAAACTATGCCTATCAAACACAGCTACAAAGTAGAGCGTCGGGATAGCACACTTATAGTATATGTAAAGCAGTAAAATGTACCTAATGTAAGGCGGGAAGAGGGGTGTTTTTTTATTGTTTTGCGGTAATTTAATTGATTTTCAAATACTTACATTTATTTTATCGTGCTTTTATAGTGCAATACACCCCATTTATAAGCTAAAAAAAGGCTTTATGTTGCAATGGGAGTGTAATACACCCTATTTATAAGTATGTTTTTAGGGTGTTTTTTATGTATCTAACTATGTACCTAACTATGTATCTAAAGTGTTTTTTTGAGGTTTCGGGAGGGCAATAAACCAACTTGACAACACCGGCAAAATGGTGGGCAAGAACACATCTTCATGTGTAGTTTCAAAGCATAAAAAAAGCCCCAAAATGGGCTTTTTTATTGGGTTTCGGTAGTTTTGAAGAGGTTTCGTAGTGAGAATGGTAGTTATGGGCTTTTAATCGGTAATTAACCGCCTTAAAAATGGTAATTAAATGGTAGTTAATG
>JAUNTM010000110.1 GCA_030538675.1 Capnocytophaga sp. | reverse complement strand
TAAATAAACTCAAAATCTATGCCTGCAAGAAGTTATAAATGTTAAAGTGTAAAATAAAAAGAATAAAGCCCGAAACAGCTGTTGTTTCGGGCTTTATTCTTTGAACTTGGATTTTTATCCTTTATTCTTTCGATTAAAAATCAAATTTCAAACCGAGCGTGTATGTCGGGCGGTAATATTCCGCTTGGTACATATAGTTTGATGTTCCTTGATAATAACGAAGCGGCTGGTTGGTTAGATTATTGGCTTCGGCGAAAATGCGCAGCTGCGGCGTGATTTTGTAGGAAGCGTTTACGTCAAGGAAAAGCTGTTTGTCATAATACACATCTTCAAATTCCGAACCTCCTAATGTATCAAGATAATCAGCGGCAAAATTAAGTGATGTACGTGCTGAGAATTTGCTGTTTTCCCAAGCGAGCGATCCGTTGACCATGTGCGGTGCTGTTCCCGGAAGTCCCAATCCGCTGCGTGGGTCGCCGTCTTCATTGGTAATTCCTTTGGCTTTTGATTTGGTGTACGTATAGTTTCCGTACAGCGAGAAATTGCTCAAGAACGAGGGAAGGAAATCGAGCTTACGCTGGAAGGCAACCTCAAAACCGTACACATCAACACTTTCGCCATTGCGAGATTGATTAAACCGCCACTCATCGCCTACCGGAATTGGATTGGCAAGGTTCGGGTAATCGGCGGCAAAGTTAGCGGCTGTGTAAGTACGGCTCATATAATCGAAAATGAAATCGTCCAAACGCTTGTAGAACACACCTCCTGAAATCATCCCGATAGAACGGAAATATTTCTCGGCCATCACGTCAACATTATACGCATACGTTGCTTTCAAGTCAGGATTCCCAGCTATCACGCGTTCGTCGGCAGTGATGGCGTTGACATACGGTGTCAGTTTGTAATAATCCGGGCGAGCCAATGCCGTGGTAAGGGCTGCTCTGAGGATAAAATCGTCCGAAAGGCTGTGTTTGAACGTCAAACTCGGCAACAGGTTGGTGTAGTCGTTTTTACGATTTACTGTTCCCAACAAAGTTGTTCCGGCTTCCATGTAATTTCCGGTGTAGTCGATTGATGTATGCTCCACACGCACCCCGAATATCATCACGGTTTTGTCCGAAAGGTTTTGGTCCCAACGCACGTAAACCGCACTGATGTTTTCTTTCGCTTTGTAATTTTGTGCCAGATATTCTTCCGGAAGGGCTTCTTCGGTAAATAGTGCCGCATCTTTCAATTGCAATGACCCCAAAAATTCTCTGCTCACGAAGGTGCCGGGTACATACTTTTCGCCCGGTTGCCAGTTTTCGCCACTGAACGTACTGGTTTCCATAGCATCTAATCTTCCGAATGCCGTAGCAGGCGTGTATTCGTAAAGAATATTATCTCTTTCTTTGTTCTTGATTCTCAAACGAAGTCCGGTACGCAAACGCCCTTTTTGGTCGGGCAATACCGAGAATGGAAAACGGAGGTTCACTCTTGCTCCCAATTCCGTTTCGTGCGTGTCTTGGAACTGTTCGGTCAATTCGTTAAATCTTGAATTTCCTAAATCTTCATTGGCAGGAATAATCAGTGGGAAATTGGTATCCGACAAATCTTGCGTTCCTGTTACGTTGTTTTGGCGGTAAGTGATGTAACGCTCGTTCGGACGTTTTTCGCTGGCTTTCGAGTAGCCCAATTTCCAATCCAAATCCACTTTGGAACTCAACAAATGCTCGCCGTCCAATGAGAAATTGAATACGCGTTGGTCTTCAAGACGTGTGTTTTTGACACGGCTGTCATCAATCCCGCCTTTCGTTTGGCGGTTGATGCGTCCGCCCGAAAATCCTGTAATTTCGCCCGTAGCAGCATCGTACACAGGGTTGATGCGGTTGTAACGAAGACGGTAACGGTTCTCGCGGTCATAACGCCAGTTGTAGATACTCTTGAAAGCAATGCGGTTATTGCTGTTAAATTCGTAATCCAAGTTCGCCGAAACACTTCTACGCAAACGCTGTACGTCATATTTACGAATGTCAAACTGCGATACGTACACTTGGTTGTTGTTGCCTTCAGCCCATACGGCTTCTATGTTGTCCGAGCCGTACAATTTGTTTTGATACGAACCGCTGACCGATACGCCGAGTTTGTTATCAAGATAGCGATTGCCGTATAGGAAACTCACGTTATACAAACCGTGGTCGCGGATGGGAAGATAGCCGCCGGCTACGGTTGCCGAAATACGCTCTCTGTTGGGGCTGACTCTCGTAACGAGATTGACCGAACCACCGATGGCGTCGGCATCCATATCGGAAGTGAGGGTTTTGTTTACTTCGATAGAGGAAATCATATCGGCAGGGATAAGGTCCATTTGCACGTTACGGTTATCGCCTTCGGCGGAAGGAATACGGTCGCCGTTGAGGCTCACCGAGTTAAGCGACGCCGCGAGCCCACGAATGATGATGTTACGGGCTTCGCCTTGGTCATTCTGCATCGTTACGCCCGATACCCGCTTGAGAGCATCACCAATGTTTGAGTCGGGGAAACGCCCTACTTGGTCGGCGGAAATGATGTTCGTGATATTATTGCTGTTACGCTGTTGGTTAAGGGCTTTGGCTTGCCCTCTTAAGTTGTCGCCCAACACCACTACTTCCTGAAGGTCTATATTTCCGGCAGAAAGCGAAAAGTTCACTACCGTATTTTCACCTTTTTTCAATACGACAGGTTGTGTAGCTGTCTGATACCCAATATAGTCAACCGTTACTTGGTAATTTCCGGCAGGAACGTCCAGAAATTGGAAAGTACCGTTTTGGTCGGAAATCGTATAGCGGTTCTGATAGTTGAGCCGGACGGTAGCTCCCGGAAGTGAAAAAGAATCATCACTATCCACAATCTTACCCGTGATAACTCCATTCTGTGCCGAAACGCTTAGTGTCAGTAATAGAAAAAATAAGAATAAATGTTTCATTTTGGTTATTATTTGTTTTTATAATTGTTGCCCATTTGTTATACAGTATCGTACCATGACAAACCCCGTATAATTCTGGTGCAAAAGTATAGGTTATCCTTTTTCTCTATATTTTCTTATTGTTAAGAAAGCTTTATGAATTGATGCGATTTTAACATCTTTCTTTTAAGAAATGGTTATGTCTAAGTACGCAGCAAAATTTTAAAACAGCGTGAGGGAGAGGGGAGTCGCTTTGATTTCCCGAAAAAAACGAACGGTATCCGGCGCGGAAAAAATTCCCCGAAAGGGAAAAATTGATTTTTTAATCCAAATTGTCGGCTAATCTGTCAAAGGCTTTCCGAACGTTTTTCTTTTCGTACAAAACATCGTAAACGGTGTTGAGTATGTGTGTTTTGGTTTTGATTTGCCGGCTCCGGTTGCGCTGGTAAGCACTTTTTACGGCGTAATATCCTTCGGCAACCATGTTCATTTCCATAAAGGCACTTTTGAGTGTGTATCCTTTGCCTATCATATTGCCTAACATGCGGTTACGGCTAAATACGGAATAGCCTGTAACGAGCAGATCGCCGAGATATGCCGAGTCGGTAATGTTGCGTTTCATGTGGTTTTCCCGCTCTATATAGCGTTGCATTTCCCGTATGGCGTTGCTCATCAGTACGCTTTGGAAGTTATCGCCGTAGCCCAATCCGTGTGCCATTCCTGCTGCGATGGCGTAGATATTTTTGAGCATTGCTGCGTACTCCGTACCGATGATGTCGTCGGATATTTTGGTTTTGATGTAGTTATTGGAGAGGCTGTTTGCAAAAATCTTGGCTTGGAAGGTGTCGGTGCAAGCGATGGTCAGGTACGAGAGTCTTTCAAGCGCGACTTCTTCGGCATGGCACGGCCCTGCGATAACCCCGATGTGATGCAAAGGGACTTGGTGCTTCTGGTTGAGGTGTTCGCCTACGATAAGTCCGCTTTCGGGAACGATGCCTTTGACTGCGGAAAAAATTATTTTGCCGGAGAGCGGTAGGTTTAAGGATTGTAATTCGCCTGCCAAAAAAGCGGAGGGAATGACCAGTACCAAATAATCACTGTGGGCGACGGCTTCGTTGAGGTCGGTTGTCAGGACAAGCCGGTCGGTATTAAAGGTTACATCGGTAAGGTAATTGGGGTTGTGCTTGTGCTTACGGATGTATTCGGCAGTGTCTTCTTTGCGTACGTACCAACATACGGCGTGTCCGTTTTCGGTGAGTATTTTGGTCAAAGCGGTAGCCCAACTGCCACTGCCGATGATAGAATAAGATGTCTTCATACGATTGTTTTTTTTGCAAGGCGAATATATGAACTATTTTTATTTTGACAATGAAAATAACAACCGTAACACTAAAGAAACGTTCCAGTAAACAAAAATACCAAAAATGATATTTCTTTAATTTTTAGTAATACAATCGTAATAAAAAATGACGTGAGGTGTAACATACAACGACTACTTTTGCCCTGTCAAATACAAACCCAACCCCGCCATGAAGCTAAAGAATTATTTTATTACCGTTGGAATCTTTTTTGCTATTGCGCTGTTATTCAGCGTTGTTCAAGACAAACTGTCATTTCATTTGTTCTTAAATCGGCTTCATTGTCCTGCCACCGATTTTTTCTTCAAATATACAACTCATTTAGGTGACGGCATCGTAGGCGTGTTGGCACTTCCGCTGTTATTATTCAGTGTTTCGGTGCGCAAACTCTGCTTAGGATTGCTTACGTGCCTGTTGTCGGCGGTATTTGTACAGTTTCTCAAGCGGGTTGTTTTTTCGGATTATCTGCGTCCGGCAGCGCTGATTGACAATGCCGACTTGCATTTGGTATCGGGCGTCTCGATGTATACACTGCACTCTTTCCCTTCGGGGCACACTACTTTTGCTTTTGCTTTTTTTACTTTCTTAGCTTTTGCCTTCCAACAAAATAAAAAATTGCAGATTGGCATCGCTGTCATGGCCATAGTAGTATCCTATTCGCGAGTGTATTTGTCGCAACATTTTCTGCAAGATGTAGCGGCAGGCTGCCTGCTCGGAGTAGTGTCATTCTTGGTGGCGTATTGGATATACAAAACCATCAAACGCTATATCCCCAATATCCTCCTGACCATCAATTTCCGACAAGTTACTGCCTAAAACGGATTTTTCGACAAAAATAGTGTGTTTTCGGCAAGCTGTACACAAGTAATTTTTCCCCATCTTAAAAAATCATATCCCGAAAATTGCTTTTGGTGTCAAAATTAATTGCTAAATTTGCGAAATAGACACTCTTCGCCTACACAATACTTTACAACATCCATTTCTTACAGACGAATTGTTTTTGTGAAAGTTTGTCCAATGAGGGGTTCGTTCGTGAATTGTAAAATAATACTATATGAAAATAACCGTAATAGGAACAGGCTACGTAGGATTGGTTTCGGGAACTTGCTTCGCCGAAATGGGCAACCACGTAACGTGCGTGGACATTGACCAAGCCAAAATCGAAAAACTCAAACAAGGCATTATCCCGATATACGAACCCGGACTCGAGCAAATGGTGCTCAAAAACGTGGAGCGGGGTAATCTGTATTTCACCACAAAATTGGAAGAGGTTATTGCCGATACCAAAATCGTGTTCATTGCCGTAGGAACGCCCATGGGCGATGACGGCTCGGCGGACTTGCAATATGTGCTTGCCGTAGCCGACGAAATCGGGCAAAAAATGCAAAACCGGCTCGTGGTGGTGGACAAATCGACCGTGCCGGTGGGAACTGCCGACAAGGTGCGTGCCACGATACAATCGGCGTTGGACAAACGGAGCGAGACCATTGAATTTCACGTAGTTTCAAATCCCGAATTTTTGAAAGAAGGCGATGCCATCAACGATTTTATGAAGCCCGACCGCGTGGTCATCGGGGCGGATAACGAGTATGCCCTTCGGAAAATGAAGGAACTTTACACGCCGTTCACGATGTCGCACGAACGCTTCATTGCGATGGATGTGCGGTCTGCCGAAATGACCAAATACGCCGCCAATGCGATGCTCGCCACCAAAATTTCGTTTATGAACGAAATCGCCAATATCTGCGAACGCGTGGGGGCTGATGTGAACAACGTGCGTATCGGTATCGGGTCGGACAGCCGCATCGGGTACAGCTTCATCTATCCGGGTTGCGGGTACGGCGGTTCGTGTTTTCCGAAAGACGTGAAAGCCCTGAAAAAAATTGCCGAAGAACACGGTTACAAAGCCCAACTCATCAGTTCGGTGGAAGATGTAAATGACCGACAGAAGCTGGTCATCGCCCAGAAAATCGTTGCCCGCTACGGCGAAAATCTCAGCGGAATGACCTTCGGTTTGTGGGGACTTGCCTTTAAGCCCGGAACGGACGATATGCGTGAAGCTCCGGCGATTTACCTCGTGAAAGAACTCGTAAAACGGGGAGCAAAAGTACAGGCTTACGACCCCAAAGCAATGGACGAAGCACAGCATTTTTATCTGAAAGATACCGAAAACGTAACGTATTGCAGTCGCAAATACGACGTTCTCAAAAATGCCGATGCGTTAATTTTACTGACCGAATGGAAAGAGTTCCGTTCGCCCGATTTTGAAGAAATCAAAAAAGAGTTGAAACAGCCCGTAATTTTTGACGGACGTAACCAATACATCGCCTATAACCTTGAAGAACAAGGGTTTGAATATATCCGGATAGGAAAATGATTTTATTGAGGCAACAGCCAATAGGCATTGGGGAATAGAATAGGAACCCGCAAAAATACTAATGGCTGTTGGCTACTGCCTTTCCGCTATAGAAAAAATGCGCAAAAAGACATGTGAGCTCAACAAAAAACAGCAGAAATTGTAATTTTCATTTTACAATTTTGTATTTTTGCTCAAAATAAAAACCGATGATTGAAACGCTACACGAAAAATTCCGAAGAAAAATTACCACAACCAGCACATCGTTTATTCGAAGTTTGATGGGGAAAATAGCATGGGATACCGCTCGCCTGATAGGCATCAAAGGGCAACGTGGCGTAGGAAAAACAACCTTGCTTTTGCAACACATAAAAATTCATTATCAAAACGATTTAAAAAGTGTGCTCTATGTAAGTCTTGACGATTTATGGTTTTCAGAAAATAAACTAACCGATTTGGCAGCTATCTTTGTAAAAAAAGGTGGAAAAGTACTTTTCCTTGACGAGGTACACAAATACCCGCTTTGGTCGCAGAGTATCAAAAATATATATGATGATTACCCCGAACTGAAATTAGTTTTCACCGGGTCATCTCTTTTGGAAATCCTTAATTCGCGAGCCGATTTGAGCCGTAGGGCAGTAACATATACCCTCGAAGGATTGTCGTTCCGTGAATATATTGGATATGTTACAGGGCATCAGCTCCCGATACAATCGTTACAAAACATACTTTCCTCTCATACTGAAATCGCTTCGGATATTTGCCAAAAAATCAAACCATTAGCATATTTTGATGACTATTTGCGCTTCGGATATTATCCGTATTTCAAAGAAAGTGAAATGCTTTTCCAAGGAAGATTGCAAGAAGTCATCAATTTTATTTTA
>JAUNTM010000010.1 GCA_030538675.1 Capnocytophaga sp. | reverse complement strand
GCTACGTTATAGCCTTTCATAACGCCTCGCTGTGAGTCACGAACGAATTGTAATATTTCATCACGTTCGGGGGTGGCTTCCATTTCAGCTTCGATGATGTTTATTGCTTGGCTATTGTTGTAATTTTTTTGATATAAAATACGGTAAATGTCCTGTATTTCACGGATTTTTTCGGGGGGAAAACCTCTGCGGCGTAAGCCTACCGAATTGATACCTACGTATGAAAGAGGTTCTCTCGCGGCCTTGACAAAAGGCGGTACATCTTTACGCACAAGCGAACCGCCCGTTACGAAAGCGTAATTACCTATCGTGCAAAACTGGTGTACGGCAGTCATTCCCGCCATTACTACATGATTTCCTACCGTAATGTGCCCGGCGAGCGTTGTTCCATTGGAAAAAATACAGTTATCGCCCACAATACAATCGTGTGCAATATGTGAGTACGCCATTATCAGGCAATTGCTCCCGATAACCGTTTTCATACGGTCTGCAGTACCTTTATTAATGGTTACGCATTCGCGAATGGTTGTATTATCGCCGATATGCGTTGTTGTCTCTTCTCCTTGGTATTTAAGGTCTTGCGGATTGGCAGATATAACAGCTCCCGGATATATCGTACAGTTCTTCCCGATACGTGCTCCTTCCATAATGGTAACATTAGAGCCAATCCAAGTCCCCTCACCGATGATGACGTTATTGTGAATCACGGCAAAAGGCTCTACCACCACATTTTTGGCGATTTTAGCTCCCGGATGTACGTAGGCTAAAGGCTGATTCATATATATGTGTTTATTATTTAACTTTTACGATTTGTGCCATTAGCTCGGCTTCGGTAGCAAGTTTGCCGTTCACATAAGCGTATCCCTGCATGTGGCAAATACCCCTGCGGATAGGCGTAATGAGCTCTAAGCGGAATATAATAGTATCGCCCGGACCTACTTGAACTTTGAATTTTGCGTTATCAATTTTCATAAAATACGTCAAATAATTTTCCGGATCGGGTACTGTGTTAAGTATCAAAATCCCTCCTACCTGTGCCATGGCTTCAATTTGAAGAACGCCCGGCATCACAGGTGCTCCGGGAAAGTGTCCTACAAAGAAAGGTTCGTTCATCGTTACATTTTTCAGTCCGACTACGTGCTTATCTGTCAATTCAAAAATTTTATCGACCAGCAAAAATGGCGGGCGGTGCGGTAGCAACCCCATAATTTCGTTGATGCCAAGCAAAGGTTTTTGGTAGATGTCAATCTGCGGAACATTGTTTCGCCGTTCGTTCTTTATGATTTTCGACAATTTTTTAGCAAATTGTGTATTGGTAAAATGTCCCGGTTTGGTAGCGATGACCTTTCCGCGTATGCGTGTACCTATCAGGGCGAGGTCGCCAATCACGTCGAGCAGTTTGTGGCGTGCCGCTTCGTTGGAATAATGCAAGGTAAGATTGTCAAGAACGCCGTTGGGCTTGACCGATATATTTTCTTTATTAAATACTTTTTTGAGTTTTTCCATCGTTTCTGCAGAAATTTCCTTGTCTACATATACGATAGCATTATTGAGGTCGCCCCCTTTGATAAGTCCGTGGTCGATAAGCATTTCCAATTCATGCAAAAAGCTGAATGTGCGTGAGTTGGCAATATCGTCTTTAAATTCCGAAATTTTATTCAAATACGCATTTTGCGTACCGAGCACTTTCGTCCCAAAATCGACCATGGTGGTTACTTGATATTCATCGGCAGGAATAATCGTAATTTCGCTTCCTGTCTCTTCATTGACGTACGAAATTACCTCTTTGACGATATATTCCTCACGGACGGCATCTTGCTCCACCACCCCTGCTTTATCGACAGCTTCTACAAAATATTTTGCTGAACCGTCCATAATCGGGGGCTCGGAAGCGTTGAGTTCGATAATAACGTTATCAAGGTCCATCCCCACGAGTGCTGCCAATACGTGTTCGCAAGTTTGGATACGAACACCTTTTTTTTCAAGTACCGTACCACGCTCTGTATTAGATACATACGCAGCATCGGCTTCGATAACGGGCGAGCCTTCGAGGTCGATGCGAACAAATGTAAATCCGTTGCCTATAGGTGCCGGTTTGAGTGTCATTTTTACATTTTGTCCTGTGTGAAGACCTACGCCTTCCAAACTTACTTCGTTTGCTAAAGTATGCTGTTTCACTGTCAAATTGTTAGTCATTTTCCAAATATTTTTTTTCGATATCTAAAAATCTTTTCATCAAGGTAGGTAATTTTTTGAAAATCACATACGCTTTGTTATATTCCGAATACGCAATAGCAGGCGAGCCTTGCAACACCTCATCGTCTTTCACGTTGCGGCCTACTCCCGATTGGGCTTGTATTTTCACACGGTCGCCAATGGTAATATGCCCTACGATACCTACCTGACCGCCAATCATACAGCTTTCGCCGATTTTGGTTGAACCTGCGATGCCTGTTTGCGCTGCGATGACGGTATGCTCACCGATTACGGCATTGTGTCCGACCTGAATCTGGTTGTCGAGTTTTACGCCCTTGCGGATGATGGTCGAGCCCAAAGTTGCCCTGTCAATCGTACTTCCGGCACCAATATCTACGTAATCTTCGATGATAACATTACCGATTTGCGGTACTTTCGAATAAAAACCTTCTTGTGCCGGCGTAAACCCAAAGCCGTCCGCCCCTACTATCACGCCGCTGTGTAAGGTACAATACTTCCCGATTTGGGTTTCCGAATAGATTTTGCAACCCGCAAAAAGTGTGGTATTTTCACCAATTACGACATTATCTCCTACATACGAGTGCGGATAAATTTTCACATTGTCGGAAATCACTACATTTTCGCCAATGTACGAAAACGCTCCTATGTATACATTACTGCCAATTTTGGCACTTGAAGCGATATACGATGGCTGTTCGATGCCCGACTTGTTGAGTTTTATCTGATTGTAATGCTCCAACAATTTTGAAAACGCCTGATACGCATCATCCACCTTAATTAAAGTAACGGAAAGTTCGCTTTCGGGTTCAAACGTTTTATTGACGATGGCTATCGAGGCCTGTGTTGAATAAATAAAATTTTTGTATTTCGGATTCGCCAAAAAAGTTATGCTTCCTTCTTCTCCTTCTTCTATTTTTGATAGTTTATACACCTCTACGGAAGGATTTCCCACGACTTCCCCACCGAGTATCGTTGCTATTTGTAAGGCTGTAAATTTCACTTTTATCTATATTAAATTATTGATATTTTGCAACATACACCCGATGTTATCCTTATTTCTCATCTACTTTTAGTGTACACTACCTATTTTGGCTGGTACAAAAATATAAAAATTATTTAAAATCATGCTTCGATGCGATTATATTTTAGCTACTAAGCCTTTATCACCCTCCTATTTTTCATCCTATTTCCTTCGGGTGACAAGTGTAATATTTGACCACGGGATGCGACAGAGCCTCCAAATTCAGCTGGTCGGAAGCCTTTATCACGCTTGATATTTTGCCTGTTTTTGACAGAATCAAGATATCGGGTTTGTCACCGTCATACGCCGTATTGCTCACTTCGCCGCCAAAAACGAAATATGCGGCTTCTTCTTTGCTAATTCCGAATAAATTGTGCGTTTCTTGTACTAATAATTCCAATTTTACAGGTTCGAGCGGTGCTTTTCGGTATTTCACTTTGGGCAAATCACGGTATAAAATCATTTTACTGAGTTTTGAAAGTACAAAATCAGGGTGGAATTGCCATTCTTTCATTGCCGAAATGACATCATTGTCGTCCAGCAACGCAAATTTTGCCAATACATTTTCGTCAAAATGACTTTTTTCTATTTTATTTTCGACAAAATACCGCAACGCCCCCGACATCGGTAACACTTCGCCTCTGCCGGCCAGTTCTTTGGCGCGTTTGAGAACTCTGATAAGCGACTGCTCTGCCGCTACGCTTGTTTTGTGCAAATACACCTGCCAGTACATCAGCCGTCGGGCAACGAGGAATTTTTCAACCGAATAAATGCCTTTTCCTTCTACAACCAATTGGTCATTGCGCACGTTGAGCATTGCGATGATGCGTTCGGAATTGATATTGCCTTCGGCGACACCTGTGTAAAAGCTATCACGCTTTAAGTAATCCGACCTGTCCATATCCAATTGGCCGGAAATGAGCTGGTGCATAAATTGACGCTCGTAATCTCCTGTAAATATGTCAATTGCCAATTGCAAACGCCCTTTGAATTCCGCATTGAGCGACTGCATAAACAAAAGCGATATCTCTTCGTGAGAAACATTGTCCACGATGCTGTGTTCCATAGCGTGCGAAAACGGCCCGTGCCCGATGTCATGCAGTAAAATAGCGATGTACAACGCTTCTTCTTCCTTTTCGGAAATGGTTGTCCCTTTGTAGCGAAGCGTTTGTACTGCTTTCTGCATCAAGTGCATGCAGCCCAAAGCGTGATGAAAGCGCGTGTGCCTCGCTCCCGGATATACCAAATACGAAAGTCCCATCTGTGTGATGCGCCGTAACCGCTGAAAATACGGATGTTCTATCAAATCAAAAATGAACGTTCCCGGAATATAGATAAAACCATACACAGGGTCATTGATTATTTTTAGTTTATTTCTTTTCAAATTCTAATCTATTGATACGCAAATATATCACAAAATTGCTAAGATTGCAAATAGGGACTGAAAAAAGTTTTTAGTATATTTGCGACAGCTTTTTAGAAAAATCGTATCATCCGTAAAATTCAGAAAATACATTCATTCTTTTGAACTGGGACAGAATAAAAGACAAACTCACTATTCTTGCCGATGCTGCCAAGTACGATGTATCGTGTTCGTCAAGCGGCGGTACTCGCAAGAATGACGGCAAAGGCTTGGGCAACAGCAGTTATGCGGGAATTTGCCATACCTATACCGAAGACGGTCGCTGTGTGTCTTTGCTCAAAATATTGCTTACCAATCACTGTATTTACGACTGTTTGTACTGCGTATCTCGGAAATCGAACGATATTGAGCGGGCGGCATTTACGGTTGATGAAGTGGTCGATTTGACTATCAATTTTTACCGCCGTAATTATATCGAAGGCTTGTTTCTGTCGTCAGGAATTTTCAAATCGCCCGATTATACGATGGAACGGCTTGTGCGTATTGCCAAAAAATTGCGTAACGAACAGCGTTTTAACGGTTACATCCACCTGAAAACCATCCCGGGTGCAAGCGATGAACTGATGAATGAAGCGGGATTGTACGCCGACCGATTGAGCGTTAATATCGAGCTTCCGACCCGCAAGGGTCTTGAACTTTTAGCGCCCGACAAGAAGCACGAAGATTTCATTCAGCCGATGAAAACCATAAGCCAATCGATTATCCAGAATAGCGAAGATAAAAAAATCATCAAATCAACCCCCAGATTCACACCCGCCGGGCAAAGTAGCCAAATGATTGTCGGGGCAACCAGCGAAACGGATTTGGATATCGTGAAAACATCCACTTTTTTATACAAAAAATTCGATCTCAAACGAGTTTATTATTCGGGTTATGTACCTGTTTTTGAAGATAGTAAGCTGCCTTCACTGGCTACGCCCGTACCGATGGTGCGCGAAAACAGACTGTACCAAACCGATTGGCTATTTCGCTTTTACGAATTTGAACCCAACGAAATTGTCAATGCCGATTATCCGAATTTGGATTTGGAAATCGACCCAAAACTCGGATGGGCATTGCGGAATCCCGACCAATTTCCCGTAGATGTAAACACCGCCGATTATCACATGATATTGCGAATACCGGGCATTGGCGTACAATCGGCCAAAAAAATTGTCGCAACTCGCAAATTTGGACGATTGAGCTTCTATTTGCTCAAAAAACTCGGAATTGCGATGAACAAAGCCCAATATTTCATCACATGTACCGACCATTTTCCTGCCAAAGACTATGACAGTTTACACTTACGGCGGCTCATCCTCCAGTCGGGAAATAGCAAATACAAAAAACTGTTTTCGCCACAATTAAGCCTTTTCTGACGATGAATTATTTGGTATACGACGGTACTTTTGTAGGGTTTATATCGGCTGTATTTGACGTATACGAGCAAAAGTTGGCGGATGTAAAAATCGTAAAATCAACCGAGGTTGTCCCTGCTCTTTTTTCGACAAAAAACGAATCCTATCCTGACGAACAGAAATACCTGCGTGTGAAAAATAAACTCGTCGAATACTTGGGGAAATCAGGATTTGAAAGTCTTTGGAAGGTTATGCTTTCGGAATTGCCCGAAACCGAAGAGGTCTTGCTCGGTACTATCCGGTACGCTTTGAAGGAAAAGAAAAACATACTCACCGATTATGGAAATTTATATGTATTACGCCTGTGCGAAATACTGAAAAAAGTAGGAAAAGAGCAGCACCGAATGGCAGGCTTTGTGCGTTTCAAACTTGGTAAAGACGATATGTATTACGCCTTTATCGCCCCGGACTACAACGTATTGCCGCTTATCGCTTCTCATTTCAAAAACAGATTTGCCGACCAAAAATGGCTCCTCTATGACAGCCTGCGCAAATACGGCATCTATTATGATTTGCATTCGGTAGAAACCGTTAGCATAAACCTTTCCGGCACCACTACCCTACCCGATTTGCCCTCCATTGACTGGGATGAAAACGAAATGGAATTTCAAAAACTTTGGAAAAATTATTTCAAATCAACCAATATCGCTTCCCGCAAAAATACCAAACTCCAATTGCAATACCTCCCGAAACGCTATTGGAAATACGTAAGCGAAAAGGAGTTGTGATTGTCTTATCCCGTGAATACAAAACCCGTACCTTCCACAAAAAAATCCATTTACTATCCGCCTCAAATCTCATATATATAACTCTCCGTTTTATCTTCTTTAGGTATCAAATCGAATAGTTTTTGTATATTCTTATAAGATTTCAGTACGGTTTTGGCTATTTGGTGTGTTTTTTTCCACTTTACTTTTTCGATTTCTTCTTCTTCTTGAGCCACGAGTTCGCCTGTATAATCGGTGTACATATCGTACCAATAGGTTTCCTTGAGTTGCAACACCCCATTACGACGAAACACGTGATACGTAATCGCTTTAAAATCAGTTATTTTCAAGCCTTTCACACCCGTTTCCTCTTCTACTTCACGCAAGGCACAAATAGCCACATTCTCGCCTTTTTCTTTCTTTCCTTTAGGCAAATCCCATTTCCCTTTGCGCTTGATAAAAAGCATCTCGCCATTGGCATTGGTAACGATACCGCCTCCCGCCTTGATGACCGTAAGTTTTCGTTTGAAAAGTTTGAGCAACTTTTCTTCTTTCGGGTGGTACAAATACACTTTTGCAACCGTTTTTTTTGCTAATTCGTCCATGATAGCCTCTATCGAAATTTCTTTTAATAAAAAATATTTGATAGTATTGCTATTATCCCTTACATTTGTCAAAATGATTGACTTGTCATTTACAAAAATTTCATACATCTTTTTTTCAATATGATTATAAATAGTAGTACTGCCGAAAAAACAGCCGAAATTCTGTTGCAAATAAAAGCAATAAAATTGAATTCCGAAAATTCTTTTACATGGGCTTCCGGGTGGAAGTCGCCAATCTATTGTGATAACCGCATCGTGTTGTCCTACCCCGACATCCGCACTTACATCGCTACCGAAATGGCTAACTTCGTGAAAAACAACTATCCTGAGGCCGAAGTCGTTGCCGGTGTAGCTACTGGAGCCATCGGTATCGGGATATTAGTGGCTGAGCGACTCGGCATGCCGTTTGTGTACGTTCGTCCCGAACCGAAAAAACACGGCCGGCAAAATCAAGTAGAAGGGTTACTCGCTGAAGGACAGAAAGTTGTCGTCATCGAAGACCTCATCAGCACCGGAATGAGCAGCCTCAATGCGGTACGAGCCCTTAGGGAAACTCCTGCCAACGTATTGGGCATGGTCGCAATATTTTCTTACGGATTTGACATTGCCGTTACGAATTTTGCTGCCGAAAATGTTACCCTACACACGCTCGGCGATTACCAACACGTATTACCACAAGCCTTGAAGGTAGGCTACATCTCCGAAAATGAATTGGACACCCTCAAACAATGGCGTGAAAATCCTGCCCAATGGCAACAAACGTAAAATTCATAATTTAATACCATACACATGAATCTGGAAAGTAAAAAAATTACTGTATCAAAAAATGCCGAAACGCTATTCGGGCTATTGAGCAATATCGAAAATTTTGAAAAACTGATGCCCGAATCTATCAGTAAATTTGAGGTTTTGAATGAAAATTCATTCTTGTTTGCCCTTAAAGGAATGCCCGAAATTGCGCTCGAAAAAAAAGGAAGCACACCACATTCGCAACTCGTATTGGGTGCCAAAAGCGACAAAATTCCTTTTACGCTTACGGCGAATTTGCAGGAAATAAATCCGACCGAAACGGAAGTACAGCTTTCGTTTGAAGGAAGTTTCAACCCCATGATGGCGATGATGATTAAAGCGCCCATTTCCAAATTCATAGAAACATTGGCTGACAAAATGCCTGAATTATAATGTATTAAAAAAGCAAAACCTATAAAAACAAAAACCAAAGCAAAACGGTTTTGCTTTGGTTTTATTATCTGTATTTGTCTTATAATCTGTATCGGTTATTCAGGACGGGACAGCTTCTAATCCTACAAATCGAGCAGAACCTTAAATGCACCGTTGGGTTCTATTTCATAAGCAACACTGCCAAACGAATGATTTTTGTAATCGGTAACCCGGTAACACTCCACTGTAACCCGCTCGGCTGTAACGCTGTACTCCAATACAGGCTGATTACGCAACTCAAACTGCAGGCGTATCGTTTCGTTTGTTGCCCCAACTCCACTGATAATGACATAGGTATTCCCCTCCAATGTCGTGGTTGAATACGCCACATTTGCTCCCGTATTCATATTGGTGATACGCAATTCGTCGGTAGTATATTCACCACTGACAAATATATTTTGCAACGTGCTTTTATTGCACAAATTGAACGCCAAACGCCCCGGAGGTACTTCTTGAGTCGTACAATCATCATTTATACACGAATGGGAAATTGTCATCAACAATAACAATACTCCTACAAATTGAAATTTTCTCATGGTTTTCTGCAAATAAATTTAGTACCGCAAATATACTCATTCTACGGAAGTTATCCTATTTTTTTACTTCTAATTTTGGTCTTCTATCAAAAAATTTCTTCCAAAAAAATAGCTTCATAAGCTACTTCGACAAGAAATAAACCACAAGCAGGTACAGAAGCTCCTGCATTGGAACGGTTTTTACTTTCTATTATCCTCTCAAAATCGGCAAGCGAAAGTTTGCCTAAACCTACTTCGAGCAGCGTTCCTACGATGGCTCTGACCATATTACGCAAAAACCGGTCGGCTGAAATGGTAAACACCAAATGTCCTTCTTCTATTTTCCAAAAAGCCTGGTATATAGTGCAAAAATAGGTTTTCACATCGGTATTCGATTTTGAAAAACATTGAAAATCCGTATACTTGAACAGTATTTTAGCCGCTTCATTCATTGCATCAACTGCCAACGGATGTGTGAGATACATACTCATCCCGTGCAAAAAAGGCGATTTGCGGGTACTGATGTGGTATTCGTATGTGCGGCGTATCGCATCAAAACGCGCGTGGGCTTCATCTCCTACACGGAGGATGCGACGTATCGCTATGTCATTGGGCAAAAGAGAGTTAAGCCGAAATACCAACCGGGCGGGCATCACTCCGTCATAGTCAAAATGAGCAAACATCTGCCGTGCGTGCACACCGCTATCGGTACGTCCTGCCCCAACGACTTCAATAGGCTGGCGTAAAAGCGTGGTAAGTGATTGCTCCAATACCTGTTGTACCGTTATCGCATTGGGCTGGTTCTGCCACCCGTGATACTTTTTCCCGTGATACGAAAACTCTGCAAAATACCTCATCACTTATTCCAATCCGTATTGGTCTACCAGATATACGAGACTCGCCATAGCTGCCGCCCCGAGTTCTAACTCACGCTTATTAACGGCTTCAAAAACATCGGCTTCCGAATGATGATAATCAAAATAGCGTTGCGAATCGGGTACTAATCCTGCGAGCAAAACGCTGTCATCTTTAAGCGGATTGATATCAACGCCTGCAAATCCTTTGTCAAATATATGCAGGAAATAAGGCGATAGCAGACTTTCCCACGATTTTACTTTATTAATTTTGGACTGTGTTCCCGTCATGTGAAATCCGCGGGGCGAAAATCCGCCTGCATCCGACTCCAATGCAAAAATATGATTCTCGTTTTTATTTTTACTCTCTTCGGCGTATTTCTTACCGCCCCTTGCGCCGTTTTCCTCATTGGCAAAAAGCACGACCCGAATGGTGCGTTGGGGTTTGTAACCAAGTTGATTGAAAATATTGAGGACTTCCATGCTCTGCACCACTCCTGCTCCATCATCATGAGCTCCGTGCCCCACGTCCCACGAGTCGTGATGTGCGCCTACGACGATAATCTGCTCAGGATATACAGAACCTTTGATTTCGGCAATCACATTATGCGACTGCACATCGTCAAGCGTACGGCAATTTTGTTTGAAATAAAACTGCGTTTTTGGATTAAGGCTGAGCATCGTACTGAGCAAATCGGCAGCTTTGGTACTCAGAGCTGCAGCTGGAATATGCCGGCTACGAGGCAGATCGCCATACGACATCACGCCTGTATGCGGATAGTCGTCCAATTTATGTGTAAGCGAACGGATGATTACCGCCACCGCTCCTTTGTCCACCGCAATACGGGCTCCCGAATAACGAATAGAGCCGCATTTGCCGTAAGCCTCAAAAGTATTGACAAGTGCATCGGGCATTTTGCCGTTGATGAAAACTATTTTGCCTACCACATCGTTAATATCGGCTTTTTCAAGTTCTTCCAAACTTTTAAATTCCACAACGCCTGCTTTTATTCCCGTGGCGGGCGTCGCGACCGAACCTCCTAATGCCAATATCGGTACGGTGGTAATCTTGTCTTTTGAGGTCTCGATATACGCATACTCAGCCAGGCCGCGCACCCAATGCGGCACCATCACAGGTTGCAAGCCCACCGTTACGCCAAGCGATTCCAATTCGCTTTTGGTGTAATCGACCATGCGTTTGTTGCTGTACGAACCCGACAAACGTCCGCCTATCTCGTAACTGATGTGGTGCAACCAATCATACGCCTTGCCTTGCGTCAAAGCCTGCGTATAAATATTGCGGATCATCAACGAATCGTTTTGCTGTGCGTGAACATGAATTATAGTGAAAAATAAAAATATAACAAAAAATCTATTCATAGTAGTATTTTTAAACAAATCATTCGCCCTAAGGCAACCATTCTGACGGGAAAAACAATATTAAGGCTTTTCTGCTTCCAATTGAGCCTTGTAGGCTCCGAGGTTGGCCTTGGTTTTTTCATCCAATTCAGGATATTTTACATCGGTGTATTTTTTGAGCGTATCCCAAAGTACACGGGCTACGAGCAGACGTGAAGCACGCTTATTGTCCGCCGGAATAATATGCCAAGGGGCGAGCTTTGTCGACGTTTCGTTGATAGCTTCTTCGTAATACTCTTGGTACTGCTCCCACAGCTTGCGCTCAGCGAGGTCGCCTGCCGAGAATTTCCAATTTTTGGAAGGTTTTTCGAGCCTTCTGAGCAAACGTTGGCGTTGTTCTTCTTTGGAAATATGAAGGAAAAACTTGAAAATAATCGTACCGTTTTGAGCTATATGCTTCTCAAAATTACGGATTTGCTCGTAGCGTTCTTTCCAAAAATTGGTGGGAATATCCGACACGCTATTGATGTGAGGGATATTTTCATTCAACAAATATTCGGGATGCACTCTGGTAACCAATACATTTTCGTAATGTGTCCGGTTGAAAACGCCGAACTTACCGCGTTCGGGCAAAGCGATGTAGTGCCGCCACAAATAGTCGTGCGACAGCTCTTTGCTGGTCGGGGTTTTGAAGCTGTACGTTACCATTCCGCGACTGTTGAACCCTTTGAAAATTTCGCGAATCATGCTGTCCTTGCCCGATGTATCCATGCCTTGTATACAAATCAACACATTGTATTTGTTATGAGCATACATCATATTTTGAAATTCGGCGATTTTTTCACCTACCAATAACAATTCGGCATCGAGCTTATTTTTGCTCATTTTGAAATCTTCATAGGTAGCTACCGAAGCTAATTTTACAGGTTTTTTTACAAGATATTTTTGGGTGTTGATTTTATCCATTTTTTATATTTTTATTTTAATTAATTGATATTCTGAATACTATACAAACATCGTGCGGCTGAAATATTCCCCGTAAGGGCAATAAAGGACTAAAGTTAGCGCTCCTTGTCCAATTGTGCAAGGCATTCACATGATTTTCGGTAAAAATTAATAGTTTTTTGCTCTACAGCAACACTTCCTCCGAGCGGGTCTACCGTTCTTGCTATAAGCGAATTGCGGATGAACGTTTTGATGGTTTTGTCATCCAACAGAGGATTCCCGGCGGGCGTTATAAAGCGGTCGGCTTGTGCGATAATGCCTGCCATATATTCGTTTGCCGAAGTAACCTCAACGGCTATAGGCAGTAACTGGCGAAGCTGTAACCGCAACGCTATAGTCGCCCAAAGCATTCGCAAAAAACGAATATAAGCAACTGTTTCCCAATGATTTGACTTATCAAAAGAAACCCAAATCGCAACTTTGTCAGGAGCTATTTTTTTCTGTTGAAGCAACTGCCCGACATTCCATAATTGGCTGGCTGCCCATGTTTCTGGAATAGGTTGGTCTGCAGGTGTCAGGTTGGCATAACGATTTGATGATGCAGGAAAATCTTGTTGATGTAGCGTAGTATTTATAAAAATATGTTGCGCATCCAGAGGTATCAAATCGGGGATTTCCAACACGTATCCCATCGCATGATAGCCACGCTGATAGGGCGGAAATCCTGCGGCATAGTCGGGAACAATGCCTTCCCCGCCAGACGGATGGTATGATAAATGATTGAATTTTTTCATTTTTTAAAAATATATCTTACGTTCGATTTTTTCCCACAAACGGCTTGCAACAAGCGGCTCTATAGGTGTTTTGGCTCGGTTGCGTTTTACAAACGGATAGCGTTCCCATTCATTTTTAGCCACAAAATCATCCGCAGAAAATCGTACATTCTGCCATGATGCGTCGAACAGCGCTTGCTCTTGCATTGCTTTTTCTTTGACTTTTCGTTGTAAAATATTGTTTTCCAAGTGCTTAATTATCCCGCCAGAAGTTTCTATTTCTTGAAAAAGTTTGAGTGCCTTTTTTGCGATTTCGTAGCTCAATGCTTGTACGGCATGGCTTCCGTCCCACCATTGCGGATTCTCTGCTGCTACTATTTTCTGTATTTTTTCGTATGTGGGAATTTCGTTTTCCCACCTATTTTTCTCATATATAATACTGTTGTGTATGAAAATGTAATCGCTTCCGCCGAAATACAAACTTTGGTAGGCCAAATCGCTGTAATTTTGGTTGTAGCTTCCGGATTGCAAACTCAAATGCCGTTGTGATAAATATCCGTGGATTTCAACTTCTACAGGAATTTCATAACATTTGGTTATTTTTTCAGCCAACGAACGCAATGCCCGCAATTTTGCCATTTCCCATAAAAAATGCCCGCCGACCGATACCCGAAAACTGATTTTCACATGTTGCGAATCTGGCGTAACGCAGTTGAGGTAATGAACCGCATGCGACATAGCGTATGCCAATTGTTGCACCATAGAGGCTCCTGCTTGTTGCACCAACGTAGTATCGACAGTCAGCAAATTGGGGTCGGGCATGCGCAAATCGGTGGCTATTTCATCATACCATTTGCCTGTACGCATCAGCTGTGCGATAGGGTCGAATGCGATGCTCCATGACGGATGTTGTCTCAAATATTCGGACAATTCGTTGTGTTTTTTTTCGGTAGGAAATGCCCAGTACACCCGCCCGCCAACGCCCGGAGGCATCCGCTCAAAAAGCGCTCGCCAATCCAATTTTTCATCATGCAACGTTACATTAAAAAAATAAACTCCCCGCGAATGCCAACGGTTGATATTTGCTGTTGTTAGCTCAATATCAGTACAATAGAGTGTCGCCCCGATGCTGGCTTTGGCTTTGACTGCCGAAGATAACCGTTCGGAATGACTATCGTAAAACGGCAATATCGGTATTTCTTCATGCGAATTATAAACCAATGTACGTGCGTACTCACGCCCTGCGAGTTCGTATTGTAGATGTTGCTTCCAAATCCGTGCTTCGGTGGGAGGAAATCGGTCGGTAAGAAATGTGAGCGAATTCATAGACCGCAAAGATACGCTTTTTTGATTTGGAAATTTGATAATCCGTATCTGCTGTAAAACAACTGCGTCCGGCAATTTGCTGTCGAAAATTGCCGGACGCAGTCGTGTTTGTTGCTGCTTACTGGTTCTCCAAAAACGCTTTTGTCGTCAGGTGTCTTCCAAAGTGGTGTACTATTTCTTCGAGGACATACTTTTGTTGGGTTTGGTTGAATGCCGATGTCGCGTCTGAAATCAGGTGCGTATCATAGCCTTTATCGTGGGCATCTCGGAGCGTACTTTCCACGCATACATGGGTGGCATAGCCTGCAAGATAGAGCGTTTCGATTTTGTTATTCCGCAAATAAGCATCTAAGTTTGACCCTGTAAATCCGCTCGCTCCTACCCTTCCGGTTACGACAAATTCGTTTTGGATAGGTTTGACTGTTTCGTAAAATTGTGCTCCGAAGCCGTCTTTCGGAAATGTTCCTGCTTCGGGAATGGCTTTCCGCAAACCACTTTTGCCGTTGGCGAGTTCGGGATATCCTTCTTCAAAACACAACCCGACATGAATGACTTCAATCCCGTTTTTTCGGGCGAAAGCAACGGCTTTTTCAATATTTTTGATAGAAGCCTGCATCATCTGCTTGTCCGTAACGAGCATTTTGTAGAGCTTGCCGTCGGGGTGCATCCATTCGTTTTGGGTTTCGATAAGAACGAGTGCCGATTTGGAGCTTTGTGCCACCGAAAAATGTATTCCAAAGCACATAATAATTGTAATAAAATGTATTTTTTTCATGATAATAATTTGATTTAAAGTTTGTTGTCATCTAACCATTGGTCGTGAAGCCATTTTTCGGTTATCCGTTTTTGGGCGGCATTGTTCCATTTGATATCGCGTTCAAAAGTTACTACCGAACCGTCGGCACCAATGATAACCCAAGCATAATCGTCTGCAGCGGCATCATAGCACTTGTATTTCATGCCTGCCAAAACCATTTTCTTTCCGCCGACGGTTATTTCTTCGTCATGTCTTTCTATCCATTGGTTTTCCAATTTGTCTGCCAGCGAAGCATCGGTTTTCTTCAAAAAATCTTTTGCGATTCGCTCCGTTTCCGTTTTGGATAGAAGTTGCGTAGCTGCATATTTTCTGTCCATGTGCGTAAATCCTAAGATTTTAAAGTTGTTTTCTGTGATGACAAACGAAAAATGTTCTCCTTTTAGAGCTTCTTTGCCGTCTTTCTGATAGCGGACAAGTACCGCTTTTTTGTCGTCGGCTGTTACCCTTTTCGCCCAAACGAATTGATACGGAACGGGAATGCCGATTTTCTTTTCAAAAGCCTCTGTGTAAGGCTTTGCTTCTTTTTCCGGAATGTGTTGTGCATTCATGTTGATGATTGTTAACAGCAGGATTGCCGTGATTAAAAATAGTTGTTTCATGCCAATAAATGTTTTTAATTATCAATTAATGTAAATTATTTACAATTGCAAAGTAAAAGAATATTTTCTACATTTGCAACAACTATTGCAAATAATTTACAATTAAATAATTTGCGAAATCACATTAAATATTATAACAATCTGAAAATCAAATCTATATGAATGACAAGCCAATACATAAAGACCTCGCTTTCGACTTTGATTTCTTAGAAAAACTCATGGTCGGCATTGGCGAAGTAGCTCAAATTACGGGAATTCCTACACGCCAAATCCGTTATTGGGAGGAAAAAGGCATCATCAAAAGTCTGACCGAAGAAGAAGGAAAAAACCGACGGTACAATTACGAAAACATCAAAAAAATGCTGCTTATCAAAGAGCTTCTTGATGAAGGCTACACCCTCGACGCTTCTGCCGAAAAGGTAAAAAAACGAATGGAACTGATAGAAGGTACATTGGAAAAATTGAAGTCGGGCACTGCTTCTCATCGTTAATTTTACTGGCAGATTATGAGATGAAATACGTTTTTTTTGTTCTTCTTATTGAAAAAATTTGTACCTTTGATTGAAATATCCGTATAAACTTATGGCTGCCAAATACAAATAAATTACCTAATCTGTAAAATTTATACATCATGGACATCAAAGAAAAAGTATTCACCGCTATCAAAAATGCCGGCGAGCCGGTAAATGCCGGTAAAGTAGTAGAAATCACTGGCATTGACCGCAAAGAAGTGGACAAAGCAATGACACAGCTCAAAAAAGAGGAACGTATCGTGTCGCCAAAACGCTGTTATTGGACTGCCCAATAACCGCTTTTCCAAAAGAAAATTCCCCTTACGATACCTTCATAAGGGGAATTTATTTTCATAAAAACTTTTGATTTACAATTAGTTGGCCACTTCACTAATGAATTTTACACGATACATACGCAATTCGTCATCTTCATAATCGCCGTCAAATTCTTTTGAAGCTACGGATATTTTGTCCGATTCGGCTTCCATGAAATATTCGTGTAACTCTTCTTGTTGTTCTTCATCGAAAATTTCATCAATCCAATAGCGGATATCGAGCTTGGTCCCACTGTAAACGATTTGTTCCAATTCTTTAAGAAAATCATCCATTTCCAAACCTTTAGCTTTGGCTATGTCGGGCAATGCTAACTTTCTATCGACACTCTGTATGATGTACAATTTGAGTGATGAGTTTGTCCCTGTCGTTTTTACAATAAGGTCATCGGCACGTACTATATCATTGTCTTCCACATATTTACCTATGAGTTCAATAAAGTCTTTCCCGTATTTTTTGGCTTTGCCGTCGCCCACGCCATGTACGTTGGTCATCTCGGCGAGTGTAATCGGATATTTGAGCGCCATATCTTCAAGCGAGGGGTCTTGGAATACGACAAAAGGCGGAACTCCTTTGCGTTTGGCTACTTTTTTGCGCAAGTCTTTGAGCATTCCGAGAAGAACTGCATCGGCGACACCGCCACCACTGTTAGTTGTATCTTCGGGTTCTTCTTCGTAAGTATGGTCTTCGGTCATCATGAACGATTCGGGTTTTTTCAAGAAATCTTTTCCTTTTTCTGTCAAAAACAAAACTCCATACGTTTCTATATCTTTATGTATCAATCCTTTGACCAATACTTGCCGCAATAACGCCATCCAATAGCGGTCGTCCTTTCCGGCTCCTTTACCGAATATGGGTTGCTCGTCTATTTTGTGAGCCTTTATCAGTGCTGACACTTTGCCGATAAGGGTATTGACGATTTCTTTGGCTTTGAATTTTTGTTTGGTTTCTTGTATGACCGCCAATAGTTTAACTACATCCTCCCGGGCTTCTATTTTACTTTTAGGATGCCGTATATTGTCATCCATATCAGCACCTTCGCCATTGACCTCGTCAAATTCTTCACCGAAATAATGCAAAATAAACTTGCGCCGCGAGCTTGATGTTTCGGCATAAGCGATAATGTCTTGCAAGAGAGCCAATCCTATTTCTTGTTCGGCAAGCGGCTTTCCTACCATAAATTTTTCGAGTTTCTCTACATCTTTATATGAGTAGAATGCCAGGCAATGCCCTTCGCCGCCGTCGCGTCCCGCACGTCCTGTCTCTTGGTAATAGCTTTCGATACTTTTGGGAATATCGTGGTGAATGACAAATCGTACATCGGGTTTGTCGATTCCCATACCAAAAGCAATCGTTGCCACCACGACATCTACTTCCTCCATGAGGAACATATCTTGGTGCTTGGCGCGTGTTTTGGCATCAAGCCCTGCATGATAAGGCACAGCGGTAATACCATTGACTTGCAATGTCTGCGACAAATCTTCTACTTTCTTACGGCTTAAACAATAAATAATTCCCGATTTTTTAGTATTTTGCTTTACAAAACGGATGATGTCGGCATCTACATTTTTGGTTTTCGGACGTACTTCGTAGTACAAATTGGGTCGGTTGAACGAATCTTTGAAAATATTAGCTTTGGTCATGCCGAGGTTTTTGATAATATCTTCTTGCACCTTTGGGGTCGCCGTAGCCGTAAGTGCCACTACCGGAATATCTTCGCCCAATCGGTCAATAATGGTTTTTATATTGCGATATTCAGGACGGAAATCATGCCCCCACTCGGATATACAGTGAGCTTCATCAACCGCTACGAATGATATCGGTATGGTTTTCAAGAAGTTAGCATACTCATCTTTGGTCAATGATTCGGGTGCGACGTATAACAATTTTGTCTTCTCGTTTCGAATATCGTCCATCACTTCGCGTATTTCGCCTTTGTTGAGCGATGAATTGAGAACGTGAGCCACACTGTCGGTAGATGACAATCCGCGCATAGCATCTACTTGATTTTTCATCAAAGCAATCAATGGGGATATGACAATGGCTGTTCCTTCAAGCACTAACGCCGGGAGTTGGTAGCACAGTGATTTACCGCCACCCGTAGGCATGATTACGAAAGTGTTCTCTCGATTGATGACACTTCGTACTATTTCCTCTTGATGTCCTTTGAAGCTTTCAAAACCGAAATAGTGCTTCAAAGCGTCTTGTAATTCATTTTTGGTAGTTTTCATTTATGGTGTCAGTATTTTATCTAAATTTGCAACTATAAAAGTACATCTTTTTTACGACATAACAAATTAAAAAAATATTAAATTTTGAATTCACATAAAAAAATAGTAGACATCGCCTTAAAAACCGTTCATTCCGAGGCGGAAGCTATCAGAAATTTAACACAATTCATCGATGAAGATTTCGCAAAAGCCGTTGATTTCATCATCCAATCGCAAGGCAGGGTCGTCATTACAGGCATCGGGAAAAGTGCTATTATTGCCAATAAAATTGTCGCTACCATGAATTCCACAGGAACACCTGCCATATTCATGCACGCCGCCGATGCCATTCACGGCGACCTCGGTATCATCCAAGAACACGATGTGGTCATCTGTATTTCCAAAAGTGGTAATACGCCTGAAATTAAAGTCCTTATTCCTTTACTCAAACGAGGGAATAACAAACTCATCGCCATCACATCCAACAAAGGTTCGTTTCTCGCACTACAATCCGACTGTGTGATTTACGCACACGTGGAAAAAGAAGCCTGCCCCAACAACCTCGCGCCTACTACAAGCACCACGGCACAGCTTGTACTTGGCGATGCTTTGGCGGTTTGTCTGCTCGAGATGAAAAATTTTGGCAGTAGCGATTTCGCCAAATATCATCCCGGAGGGGCACTCGGCAAGCGGTTGTATCTCAAGGTTTCGGATATCGTTGCGAACAACCAAAAACCCGTAGTAAGCCCACAAACGGAAGTCAAAAAAGTGATTGTAGAAATATCCGAAAAAATGCTCGGTGTAACGGCTGTTCTCGACCAAAACAACATCGTCGGTATCGTTACCGATGGTGATATCCGCCGCATGCTCAACAAGAATGACTCTATCGCAGGACTTACTGCTGCCGATATTATGAGTAAAAACCCGAAAACTATCGAAGCCGATACGCTTGCTATTGACGCTCTTGATGTGATGGAAAATAACAAAATAACCCAATTGCTCGTTACCGAAAACGGAACGTACGTAGGTGTCATCCATTTGCACAATCTCATACAAGAAGGTATTATTTAACGTGAGCTCGATGTAATAAAAACACTGTAAATCAAAGCGTTAATTCATTGATTTAAAAAAGTTATCGAACCGCCATGGTCTCGGTAACTTTTTTCTTTATGGCTTCCTGCAAATTATCCGCCAAACCGTAGAGGTAATTGAATTGCTCGGAATAATGATGCGTTTCCCTCATAGAAATAACGTTGTTATCAGATGCATTCTCCTGGGTTTTGTGGTCTTCAACGATGTCCTTAACGGCTTTATTTACTTGACTTACAGTAATATTGGTTGCTGAACTTGTATTTTTTTTATTTTCTAACAGACATAGCGTTTGCTCAAGCGATGCCAACAAACCGTCGGTAGCCGCGTTGAATACCTCTTTAGGAAATGTATGCCGAGTCTGTTTCATCCGAACGCCTATCGAAGCCACCGAAGCCAAAAACGATTGCAACAAAACCGTAACCCGATAGACCGAACCGTCAATCTGCTTGGATTTGGGCTCTTGCATCATTCGCTGGAAAGCTGCATTGAGATTGGATAATGCCAAAAAAGCCTCTTTACGTGATATTTTATACGCATCGGTAATGCCCGATTCGGTATTATACACTTTTTGCACCTGCCCAAGATACCCGATGACTGCCTTAATACAACGCACCACCGAGTCGTCATACGTGCGGTATTCCCAAGTGGGTAATATCCAATAATTTGCCAACGATGCCAAAACGACTCCCGCTGCCGTATCAAGCACCCGGTATTGCATCACGCTGTACAAATCGGGGGTGTAAAACGCGTATAAAAATACCACGCTGAGTGTAATAAACGCCGAAGCTGCCGTATAATTTTGTTGTATCAAACCGAAAGCCAACGGCATACACAATACACCTATACTTATATATACAGTCGGATATGGCAATAAATACACGATGCCAAAAGCGATGATGCCCCCTACGATGGTTCCTAAAATACGCTTGCGAGAACGCTCTTTGGTAATGGCAAATCCGGGGCGCATGATGATAAATACCGTAAAAATAATCCAATACGCATTGTTAATCGAGAAATAATCTCCCAGCAAATATGCCACCGTAACGGTCAGCGATAACCGCAACGCATGACGGAAAAAAGTAGATTGTAACGTAAAATGGTCTTTGAGCCGCCGCCAAGAATAACTTTGTATGCTTACAAATCGTCGGTACGTGCGTTCGTTGCGCTCGCCCACCTCTTTTTTATAATAATTATCAAAAATAGCTCGAATGTTTTCGAAGGTTTTGTATTGATTTTCAATGTAAATATTAAAATTACGCAACGTAAGCAACTTCTCTTCGCTACCTTCTTCTCTCGCCTTTGCTTTGATCTTGAGCGTATGGGCTTTGGCTTCTGCCATTTTTTTGCTAAGCGAATCCGACAGAATTATCTTGTTCCGCGAACCAATATACACCGACATTTGGCGCAATTCAGTGGATAATTCGTCTAAAAAAGCCGCATACGCCTGTAAAACCTTTTTGTCGTTTGCAAAATCGACATCAATCTTTTCATACTGTACCGGATTTGCCAAAGCCAATTCAAAAATATCAACCAACTCAATGAACATCAAAAACTGACGCTGCAAATAATTGGTACGCCCCGATTTGCTCCTTGAATCAAGAATTACTTCACGCAATTTTTCGTAATTATCATTGAGTTTGGTCTGCAAGTCTATCATTTTGCGAATGCCGTCATTGCGTTCTGACGAGAGTAATAAATCCGCCCGAACGGAAAAAAAATCCGCCGTAAGCGAAAAACATTCTCCTAACAGCTGCTCGCTATACTGCCGCGGCTTGATACGCAAATACAACAAAACCAACGCAATAAACCACAATCCGCCCATGAAAATATAAAGCAATTGCCACGCAATATCCGCTCCCGTGCGTATGTGTGCCAATGTTGCCCCGATACTGAACAATCCTGATATAGCCACCATCGATGCCCGAAATCCGTAAAGCGAAATGTACGCATTGACAAACGTAAGCACAAATATCACAGGAACTAACAAATACGGGTACGGATATGACAGATTAACGCACAACGAACTGAACATCGCTAAGAACGTAGCCAATAACAGCCCCCCAATATGATGCCGGCGGTTGCCCGGAATATCGCTCGGCGAAATGACCAAAACGCTCAATCCCATCGATACGCCCATCGCCAAATAGCCTGTGTACCAACCTACTACCATGGGTAATAGCATAGCGATGGTTTTCATGATGCCTTTTAGAAACGAAAAACTTTTGAGGAAGGTGAGTGCTTTGCTAATCATTATTTGTGTACATTAGCCACAAATTTACAAAAGAAACCAAAAATGACACACATAAAAACAGATTTTTTATATACTTTTGATGATGATATACTGCCGAGCGTAACGACTCTCAACAATGGTGGCGTACTACTCTACCCCACCGACACCGTATGGGGATTGGGTTGCGATGCCACAAACCAAGAAGCTGTAAACAAGATATTTAACATAAAAGAACGCCACGAAAGTAAAAGCCTTATCATATTGGTTGCTTCGGTGGAAATGCTTAGCAAATATGTAACCGTTTCAAACGAAATTTTGACCTATATCAACGCTCAAACCCGTCCGACAACTATCATTTATCCCAATCCTAAAGAGATAGCTGCCAATGCAATAGCTGCTGACAACAGCATCGGTATACGTATTGTCAATGATGCCTTTTGTCAGTCGTTGTTACAAGCCTTTGGCAAACCCGTCATTTCCACTTCCGCCAACATCAGCGGAGAGCCTACGCCGCGTATTTTTTCTGAAATAAATCCACGCATTGCCAAGCGTAGCGATTATGTTGTAAAATATCGTCAAAACGACACTTCCACCCGCGAACCTTCTGCTTTAGTTCGCTATATCGGAAATAATAATTTTGAAAAAATAAGATGAGCCGGAAAGCTAGAGGTCTTTCGGTATGTAACGCTTCGCTGTTCGGGTACGTTGGGTTCTTCCAAGCAATCGCAAACAGCGAAGCATTCACACGAGCTTGCGGCTGCCGTAGGAAATCTTTCAAAAAATACCGAATCTGTTAGATAACCGCAATACACGATATTTCCACTTCCACGTATTTGGGAAGATTAGCCACCTCTACGGTTTCTCGGGCAGGAGCGGTTTTTTCGTCAAAATATTGGGCGTATACCGCATTTACCTGAGCAAACTGCTTCATGTCGGCAAGGAAAATAGTTGTTTTTACGATATTTTCAAAGGTCGCTCCGGCAGCTTCAAGTACGGCTTTGAGATTTTCCATCACTTGGGTCGTTGCGGCTTCAATACCGCTGACCACCTCGCCTGTGGCAGGATTTACGGGGATTTGTCCCGAAACGTAGAGCGTATTTCCGGCAAGCGTAGCTTGATTGTACGGGCCAATCGGGGCAGGAGCTTTTTCTGTAAAGATAATTTTTTTCATCATTATATATATTAAGGTGTTAATTCAGCGTACGGTCGGGTTCTCGGTTTTTCTCCCATTTGAGGTCGGAAAGCATGGACGATTTTATCCCGATGAAGAAATACCACGAATTGCGGTAGCCGATAGGCGTAAAGTTAAAACTCATACGGAAACTGCTCAAATCGCGTTCAAACCGCAATTGGGTGTACGTAACGCCTTTGTTGACAAAATCGTAACCGCTCGAGAGTCCGACAATCCATTTGGGAGTAAGCTCCACGTTGCCCGAAAACATCAGCGAGTTGTTTGACATTCGTTTTTCGCGCGCCATATTCGTGTACGTCAACGAGTAAGCAAACGTCAAGTCCCATGGAATGGTGGCTTGGTAGAACTGTGTTTTTTCTTTTTCTTCGGGTTGTTCTTCGTTTTCATCTTTTTTGAAAGGGTCGTCCAAGATGCGTTGCGACGAACCAAAAAGGTCATCCGGGCGTCCGCCCGAAGCCGTGTTGTCGTTTTTCTTTTTATCCCTGTTTCTGTTGGAAAACGAATAATTGGTCGTCAGGTTGGCGTTGGTCAGACGGAAAAGGCTTCCGCCGTTGTCGATATTGAATTTTTCCATCTGCCTGCCGTCATTGTCAATGGCATACGGATTGAATGTCGCCCCGAAATTCACGCCCATTTTTCCACCGAAAAACTGCGTACCGCCCGTCATGGTCAACGGACTGAATTGTTGTGTAACAAAATTATAATTTGTATTGAAATTCAAGCTGTTGAGCAATGATATTTTTTTGGGTTCGGTCTGCGTGCTGTCTTTCTGGCGAACTTTAGCCTCGACGGTATTGGCAAGCGAAAAACTCATCGAGTTGGACTCGCTCAATCCCGGAACGCCGTAAATTCCTCCCTCAAAGCGGGTATAACGCGACTGTGTGCCGTAAGCGTCAGAGATGTAATATTCATAATACTGGTCGAATGCCGGCGTGTAGCCGTAACTTACCGACGGACGCATCACGTGGCGGATTGCCTGTATTTTTTTGTCCTTTCCGAAATTAAATGTTCCGTAGACGGTCGTTCCCAAACTCGCTCCCATATTATAGGTAAGAAATCGGTCGAAACCGTTGAGCGTGTCAATGCCCGAACGTCCGATATTTTCGTTGAAATTCTTCCGCTCGATGGTGCGGAACTGCCATACTTCGTTAAGCGACGTATTGAGCCCGAGCGTTACGAATTTGAAAAGTTTGGCATTGGTACTCACCGGAATGCTGTGCCGCACCCCGTTGCGGGCTTCCTTGAACATGGTGCTGGTAAAAAACAGGCTGTCGGTGGTTGAGAAGCGGTTGTCCGCCTGCATACTGTACTGGAAATTAAGGCTTTTGAGCAATCCCCGTTTCGATTCGCCATCTCTGGCAAACGGATAAATCCGCTCTACGCTGGTACGCAATGCCGGAAGCGTCATCTCGATATTCTGCGTATTCGTATTTTGCGAATGCGAAGCCGTAACCGACAGGTTTACAGACGGATAGGCAGGAAATATTTTGGAATACGACACCGATGACGAAAGCGTGTTGTTCAAGAAATTGGCGGTATTGGTTTGGTTGTACGAGTTCTGATAATAACGGCTGCTTCCCATATTGACCGATGCCGAAAAACTTGAATTGGGATTGGATTTGGCATCTTTGGCATGTGTCCACTGTATGTTGTACATCTGCGAACCGCTGTAATCGGGCAGCCCTTTCATGCTGTAAATAAGATTTTCATAACGGAGGTTAAAACTTCCGTTGTATTTGTAACGCTTTCGGTAAGCCGATTGGGCTTGCAATCCGTAGCTGCCGTTCGTATAGTAATCCCCCGTAAGGGCAAGGTCAAAATTATCGCTGACCACGAAATAATAACCGCCGTTTTGGATAAAATAGCCCCGATTGTTCACTTCGCCGAAGGTAGGAAATATCAGCCCCGAAGCCCTGTCGGACACCATCGGGAAATAGGCAAACGGCAAGGCTACAGGCGTCGGAATATCGACAATATACATATTGCTAAACCCTGCGATGACTTTCTTTTTGGGTACGAATTTCGCTTTTCGTACCAAGATGTAATAATCGGGGTCGTCGAGGTCTTCCGCCGTGGTAATTATTCCGTTTTTAAGAAAATAGGTCGAGTCATTTTCTTTTTTTACGATTTCGGCTTTGATGTTGTTTTCGTCCTGTTTGGTGTATGAGTTGCGGATGATGGCTTTTTTCGTTTTGTAATTAAAACGTATAGAATCGGGTTCTATCACATCGTTACCTTGCTTAAAAACAGGATGTTGGCTGAGTTCGCCCAACGAATCTCTGATGCGCCCGGCGAATACCTCGCCAATATCATAACGGATAACATCAATACCCGCCGTGAGGTCAATATCGCCATATTGCACGCGGGTATCATTGTATAAAATGATTTCGTTGCGCAATTTGTTGAACACGATGCTGTCTTTCGCTTTGTAATAAACAATATCGTCCAGCGCGGCTTTACTCCTTTTGAGTGTATCATTTTTAAGCGAATCGATAGAAATGGTATCGTTTTTGGGAAGTGTGTCATTGACACGCAGTTTCGTGCTATCGGTTTTACGCACTATAGTGTCAAGCAAGGCAAAACGCTGGAAATGATGTTCGCTTTTGGCTTTGTAAGCAAACGTCTGGGCATACCTCGCGCTAAAGCAAAGTACTAACAACGTAAATATAAAAACGATTTGTCTATTATGTTTGACCAAAATATCGATATTAAATTATAAAATTGAGGTGATATATAGTTATTTTTTTTCAAAAACTTGCTATATTCGCACTTTGATACGAATCGTATGTGTGCGACCTCTCTTTTTCAGGGTTCAAACTTACGCATATTTTTTGTTTCGGTAAAAAATATGTGTTTTAAAATTTGCTTTTGAAATGTAAATTATACCCTAACAAGAGGTAAAATCATTTGATAATAAAAATATTACAGGCTTATGCGACCTATTTTTAGAAATATATTCTCCAAAAAATCATTCATAAACCGATTTTTATATGGATTGGCAATAGGGCTTTTGTTGTTCCCGACATTTGCTTTTTCACAAAAAAACGGACAGTTTACGGTAGTGCTTGATGCAGGACACGGCGGCAAAGACCCCGGAAAAGTCGTCGGTAAAATTTACGAGAAAGACATCGCGTTGAACATCGTGCTTGACATCGGTAAAATACTCGAAGCCAATCCTGACATCAATGTCATTTACACCCGTAAAACCGATGTCTTCGTGGATTTGTACGAGCGAGGTGCGATTGCCAACAAAGCCAAAGCCGACCTCTTCGTATCGGTGCATTGCAACGCTCATAAAACGGCCGTGCAAGGGGCGGAAACCTTCGTACTCGGGTTGCACGTGAACGAACGCAACTTTGAGGTAGCCAAAGCGGAAAACGAAGTTATCTATCTGGAAGACAACTATGAAGCCAAGTATGCCGAGTACAACATCAACTCACCCGAATCGTTCATCGGGCTTTCCATCATGCAGGAAGAATTTCTTGAGCAAAGCATACAGCTCGCAAAGTATATCCAAGACAATTTCACGAACAAAATGAAGCGTGCCAACCGCGGCGTAAAGCAGGCGGGGTTCATCGTACTGCACCAAACCTATATGCCGAGCGTGCTTATCGAAACAGGATTCATCACCAATGAAAATGAACGCAAATATCTGGTTTCCAGCAAGGGACAAAACGATTTCGCCAAAAATATCGCCGATGCCGTCCTGCAATACAAAGACTGGATTGGTACGAAAAGCATCGTGAGCGTCCCCGCATACGACCCAACGCCTACACCCGAAGCCAGCGCTGCGGACACCAATATCGTATACCGCGTACAAATAGCAACAAGCAGTAAAAAATTGGAAACAAAAGCCTACAATTTCAAAGGGTTATCACCCATTGTTTCCGAGAAAAACGGTGGTACATACCGCTATCTGTATGGCAATGTTCATCTTCATAAAGAAGCCCAAAATCTATTGGCAGAAGCCCGCAAAAAAGGCTATAAAGACGCTTTTTTGGTGGCTTACGTTAATGGTGTAAAAACACCGGTAGCCGAAGCCAGAAAGAAAGAAAAGTAACTCTTACAGACGTAGATGAAATTATTTGCGTATTTTTGCAAGATGTATTATTGGTAGACACAATATTAAATAAAGAAAAGACTAAAAATATCTATTCATGAAAATTTCTAAAGAAATAAAAACCGCCATCATTGTCATTGCAGGTATAGCGAGTTTTTTTGTAGGATTTAATTTTTTGAAGTCCAAGTCCATTTTCAAGAGCAGTAACACTTATTATGCGGTGTTTGACCATTCCGGCGGACTGAAACCCGGCACGGCTGTAACGGTCAACGGCGTGCAGATAGGCACGGTGGAATCGGTAACACTTAACGAGCAGACTGCCAAAATCGACGTAACGCTCTCGTGTTCAAGAGATTTTACCTTCTCCAAAAACAGTAAAGCCGAACTGTACAGCAGCCTTCTGGGCGGCACGGGCTTACAGGTAGTACCGGCGTTTGACGATGCCCCGAAAGCCAAGTCGGGCGATGTGCTTCCGTCGTCGGTACAATTGGGACTGTTGGAATCGCTCAGTTCGCAAATCGCTCCTACTCAAGTGAAGCTCAATAGTTTGCTGTCCAAATCGGATACTACGCTGGCTTCGGTCAACGAACTTCTTAATGATAAAACGATTGCCGATTTGCAAAAAGCGATCGCCGACCTAAGCGTAACGATGCAATACTTGAGTAAATCATCGGCAGCGTTAGACCAATTGCTTTCCGCCAACCAACAGAGCCTTAACGGAACGCTTGCCAACGCTAATAAAATCACGGATAATCTGGCGAAATTATCCGACACGCTCGCTCAGGCTGATATCGACAAAATGCTTGCCGAAGCCAAAAATATGTTGGGAAATATGAACCAACTCATGGCGGGTATCGAGCAAGGCAACGGCTCGCTTGGCAAGTTGATGAAAGACGAGCAGCTGTACAAAAATCTTGAAAATGCGTCCAAAGAATTGGAATTGTTATTGGAAGATTTCCGCCTAAACCCGAAGCGTTATGTTCATTTTTCCGTTTTCGGGCGTAAAGCCAAACCGTATGAAGCTACCGCCGAAGAAGCCGAAAAAGCATTGGGCGAAAGCGAAAACAATCCTTAAAATAACTTTTACAAAGCAACGACCATGCCTTATCTACCCAATATCTTATTCGTCATACTTTTAGTTTTCGGAATCGGATTTTTTGTCCGCAATGCCCGTAAATTAATCCGAAATATTCGTTTGGGACAAGCGGTTGATACTTCGGACAATCGTTCGCAGCGGTGGCGGAATATGTTCCGCATCGCTCTCGGACAACAGAAAATGACGGTTCGCCCCATAGCCGGATTGCTACACATCATAGTGTATGTCGGGTTTCTCATCATCAATATGGAAATGCTCGAAATCGTTCTTGACGGAATCTTCGGTACGCACCGTATTTTTGCATTTCTGGGAAAAGGCTATTCGCTGCTCATCGGTTCGTTTGAAATATTAGCATTGATGGTCATCGTAGCGGTCGGGATTTTTTGGATTCGGCGTAATGTATTGAAAATCAATCGTTTTAAGAAAAAAGAATTGAGCGGTTGGGCAAAAAATGACGGAAACAACATTCTTTATATCGAAGTGGTGCTGATGTTGTTATTCCTCACGATGAATGCCGCCGATTATCGTTTGCAATTGCTTGAGGCACCGCATTATACGCAGGCCGGAGCATTTCCTGTAAGCCACTATTTGGCGTTGTTGATGCAGGATTTCAGCATCGGAACGCTTACCATTATCGAACGGACTTGCTGGTGGTTGCATATCGGTGGCGTGCTTTTCTTTTTGAATTATCTGTATTATTCAAAGCATTTGCATATACTTTTGGCATTTCCCAATACGTTTTTTGCTTCGGTAACGCCCAAAGGGCAATTTGAGAATCTCACATCGGTAACGCAGGAAGTAAAAATGATGCTTGACCCTTCGGCTGACCCTTACGCGGTTCCTGCGGAAGAAAATCCGTCTGAAACTCCCAGTAAATTCGGGGCTTCGGACGTTGCCGACCTCTCATGGGTACAGCTTCTGAGTGCTTATACTTGTACCGAATGCGGACGCTGTACCGATGAATGCCCCGCCAGCAAAACCGGAAAACTGCTTTCGCCACGCCACATCATGATGAAAACCCGCGACCGATTGGAAGAAGTCGGGCGGAATATCGACCGTAATAAAGGTACATTTACCGAGGACGGAAAGCAACTGCTCGGCGATTATATTACGCCGGAAGAGCTTTGGGCGTGTACTTCGTGCAATGCCTGCGTAGAGGCTTGCCCTGTGAGTATCAACCCGTTGTCAATCATCATGAAAATGCGTCAGTATATGGTTATGGAACAATCTTCTGCGCCCAATGAACTCAACGTGATGATGGGCAACATCGAAAACAACGGCGCTCCGTGGCCTTACAATCAAATGGATAGGATGAATTGGGCTAACGAAAATTGAAAACACACACGAAACCACTACTAAAATAAAACAAAAATGGACGACAAATTACTTTTTAAAAAAGAAGCCGACGGAACGCTCAATCCGATACTACCGAAAGGTGTCAAAAATTATCTCATCGATATTGACGGAACTGTCTGCGATGACATTCCCAACGAAGAGCCCGAACGCATGGCAACGGCAGCTGTCTATCCCGATGCACTCCATACGCTCAACAAATGGTACGAACAAGGACATATTATTTATTTTTTCACTTCGAGAACGGAAGCCCACCGCGAAATCACGGAAACGTGGCTGAAAAAACACGGTTTCAACTATCACGGAATGATTATGGGCAAACCCAGAGGCGGAAATTACCATTGGATTGACAATCATTTGGTAAAAGCTACACGATATAAAGGAAAATTTACCGATTTGGTTGAGAAAAATGTAACCATTGAAGTATTTGATGACGAAAATAACGAAAACCAGTAATATTTTACGAAAAAATGATGAATGACGCATTGCATATCCCCACAATGGCTGAATTATCGGCAGAAGGACGGCAACCCGAAGTGCTCTTTTGGGTGGGTTGTGCCGGAAGTTTTGACGACCGAGCCAAACGCATTATCAGGGCTTTTGCAAGGATTTTGAACAAAGCCAAGGTTGATTTTGCCGTTTTGGGAACGGAAGAAAGCTGTACCGGCGACCCTGCCAAACGTGCCGGCAACGAGTTCTTGTTTCAAATGCAGGCAATGATGAATATTCAGGTATTGGAAGCCTACGAAATAAAAAAAATAGTAACCGCTTGCCCGCACTGTTTCAATACGTTACGGAATGAATATCCGTCGTTGGGCGGTTCGTATGAGGTGGTTCATCACACCCAATTTTTAAAACAATTGCTTGACGAAGGACGCATCAAAGTAGAGGGCGGCTCGTTCAAAGGACAACGCATTACCTTCCACGACCCTTGCTATTTGGGGCGTGCCAACGGCGAATACGAAGCCCCACGCGAAGTGTTGCAACACCTCGATGCGGACTTGGTAGAAATGAAATCCTGCAAAAGCAGAGGATTGTGCTGCGGTGCCGGTGGTGCCCAAATGTTCAAAGAACCCGAAAAAGGCAAGCAAGACATCAACGAGTTGCGTACCGAACAAGCGCTTGAAACCAATCCGGAAGTGATTGCGACAGGCTGTCCGTTCTGCAATACCATGCTGACCGACGGCATCAAAGGAAAAAATAAAGAAGCCGGGGTAAAAGTATACGATATTGCCGAAATGATAAGCCAAGATTTGTAATAATTTTAAAAAAAACATACGATTTTCCTAACCACTAATTCCTAACCCCTAACTAATGTACCTCCCTTTCAACGAATTGCCCGATACTTCACGTATATGGATATACCAATCCAACCGCAGTTTTACCGAAGAAGAAGAAACTGCCATCGCACAACAAACCATAGATTTTCTCACGCATTGGACGACTCATGGCATGCCTCTACACGCTTCGTTTGAGCTTCGTTACCATCGTTTTCTGATTATTGCCGTCAATCAAGATGTACAACCGGTCAGTGGTTGTTCCGTTGATGATTCGGTACGCTTTATCCAAGATTTGGAAAAAAAATACCAAATAGACCTACTCGACAAAATGAACGTCAGCTACAAACAAGGCGGCTTTATTGCCTATAAAGCTTTGTCTGACTTCAAAAAAATGGTAAAAAACAAAGCAGTTTCTGCACAAACTATCGTATTTAACAATCTGGTTATCAATAAATATGAATACGAAACTATGTGGGAAATTCCATTGGAAGAAAGTTGGCACAACCGGTTTTTATGATGTTAGTAAGATGTCGGTAAATAGGTTTTAGGTTTCAGATGATGGAGGTATAACATATTGAATACCAGATAGTTATTAAAATGATTTTAGATTTCAAACCAAAACCGGATACACTGGCATTTTCCAAAAAAGAAAAAATGAAATAATTTAAGTTTAAAAACGATGAAAAAAATCACTATATTAATTACTTGCCTTATTTTTATAACTGATTTGTATGCACAACAGCCCAACCCTCTCATTGCCAAGGATGTAGTCGCTCAAGAGCGGTGGGTGGACAGCATTTATAACAACATGTCGCTTGATGAAAAAATAGGTCAACTTTTTATGGTTTCTGTATTTTCAAGCCAAATTGGCACTAAAAATACGGAATACGTAAAAACGCTTATCAAGAATTACCATATTGGCGGTATTATTTTTTCAAAAGGAGGACCGCAACGGCAAACAAAACTAACGAACGAATACCAAGCACTTTCTAAAATTCCACTCATGATATCCATGGATGCCGAATGGGGATTGGCAATGCGGCTTGACTCCACCTTTGCCTACCCTTGGAACATGACACTCGGCGCTATCAAGAATAACGATTTGATAGAGCGTACGGGAGCTCGCATCGGTCATCATTGCAACGCACTCGGCGTACATATCAATTTTGCCCCCGACATCGACATCAATACCAATCCTGCCAATCCTATCATCGGCAACCGTTCGTTTGGTGAGGATAAATACAACGTGGCAGCCAAAGGCATTGCTTTTACCAAAGGAATGCAATCGACCAATGTGTTGGCAAATGCGAAACATTTCCCCGGACACGGCGATACTTCACAAGATTCGCACTTGACGTTGCCCACCATTGACCACTCGGCACACCGTATTGAAGAAATTGACCTCCACCCTTTCAAAGAGCTGATTTCCAACAATGTAGCAAGCGTAATGGTAGCGCATCTCAACATTCCGTCGTTAGAATCCAAAGAAGGATTGCCTTCTTCATTATCGCATCATATCATTACCGACATTCTCAAAAAGCGTATGGGGTACAACGGACTGATTTTTACCGATGCCCTCGGAATGAAAGGGGTTGCCGACTACATGCCGTCGGGCGAAGTAGATTTGGCGGCTTTCCTTGCGGGAAATGACATCTTACTGATGCCCAAAGACTTTATCAAAGCATTCAGCTCTGTAAAATCGGCTTACCAATCCAAAAAAATCACGGAGGAACGACTGGCACATTCGGTCAAAAAAATATTGATGGCGAAGTATCTGGCAGGGCTAAACAACTACCGCCCGCTTGACCCAACCCAAGTAAACAAAGGGCTGCACACGCTTGCCGACGATTTGCTCATCGAAGAATTGTTTGAAAATGCAATGACCGTAGCCCAAAACAAAAAGGATTTGTTGCCATTGAAAGATTTAGACAAACAGCAAATTGCTTACGTGAAATTCGGCAATGACAAAGGTACTGATTTCTTAAAAACACTGAAAACATACGCCAAAATTGACCACATCCAAGCTAATTCATCTGCCCAACTCAAGCAATCGCTAAAACCTTATGAAACGGTTATCATCGGGCTGCACAAACCCAATAAAACGCCTTGGGATGCGTATCAATTTACCAAAGACGAACTCGTATGGTTGGAAGAAATTGCGAAAGAGAAAAAAGTAATTTTAACGATTTTCACCCGTCCGTATGCGTTGCTCGATGTAAAAGATATTTCGAATATCGAATCCATTGTGGTGGCGTTCCAAAACCACCCGATTGCCCAGCAGAAAGCCGCTGAACTCATCTTCGGGGCTATTGAAGGAAAAGGTATTTTGCCCGTTTCGGCACATCCTGACTTGCCCGCCAATACGTCTATCGAAACCCCTAAACTCGGCCGCCTTGCTTATACATTGCCCGAAAATGTAGGCATCAATTCGCAAAAATTAAATGCTATTGACAGTATCGCTATGCTTACCATCGACCAAAAAATGGCTCCCGGTATGCAAATCCTTGTAGCACGGCATGGAAAAGTTTTTTATCGAAAAAATTTCGGAACGCTTGATTATAATCCTCAAAATCCTGTTACGGAAAATACTATTTATGACCTCGCCTCGTTGACTAAAATTTTAGCTACTTTACCCGAACTCATGCGGCTCTACGGGCAGGGAAAGTTTGACATCAATGACACGCTTGCCAGCTTGCTCCCCGAACTCAAAGGAACGAACAAAGCTACCATAAAAGTAGCCGAAGTGCTCGCCCACTACGGTTCGCTTCAGTCATGGATTCCCTTCTATATCAATACGTTGGATACTGACAAAAAACCTTCAAACCAATATTACAGCTCCCAAAAAAGCGAACAATATTCGGTGCAGGTTGCCAAGGATTTGTACATGCGGCATGATTATATCGATAGTATGTACCAACGCATGGCGGAAAGCAATCTTCTTAAAAAAAAACGCTATTTGTATAGCGATTTGTCCTATTATTGGTTCAAAGAATACATCGAAAAAAAGGAACGGAACACGCTTTCCAATCTCGTAAAAAAAAACTTTTACGACGAAATGGGTGCCTATCATTTGACTTACTTTCCGCTACAACATTTTTCGCCTGACAAGATTGCTCCAAGCGAATTGGACAACTATTTCCGCCACCAAGTAATACGGGGATATGTACACGACCAAGGAGCGGCGATGCTGGGTGGCGTAGGCGGCCATGCGGGACTGTTCGGCAATGCTGATGACGTGGCTAAAATGATGCAAATGTTCTTACAGCAGGGCTATTACGGCGGGCAATGGTATTTAAAACCGCAAGTAGTCAATTTATTCAACACATGTATATTTTGTAATGAAAACAACCGCAGAGGTTTGGGATTTGACAAACCCCAACTAAGTGATGAAGGGCCTACATGTGGCTGTGTTTCGATGAATAGTTTCGGGCATTCGGGATTTACAGGAACGTTTGCTTGGGCTGATCCCGAAGAAGAAATCGTTTACGTATTTCTCTCCAACCGCACCTACCCCACTGCCGATAATAATTTGTTGATTCGCGAAAGTATCCGTACGAAAATACAACAGGCTATCTATGATGCCATTGTAGAATAACGAACTTTAATGCTGTCGCTTACTGCTCATCATCTACCGTTTCAATCCGTTTTAGTATTCGGCACGGATTGCCCACCGCTATCACATCATCGGGGATATCTTTGGTAACGACACTTCCCGCACCGATGATGGTACGATTGCCGATTCTTACCCCCGGACATATCACAACGCCACCGCCAATCCATACATCATCGCCTATACTGATGGCTTTTCCTGCTTCTACCCCCGAAGCCCGCAATGTATGTCCGATAGGGTGCGTGGGCGTGTATATTTGCACATTAGGTCCTATCAAAGTACGATGTCCAATACGGATTTCTGCCACATCGAGCAAGGTACAATTAAAATTAAAAAATACATTGTCGCCCAAATGTATGTTTACGCCATAATCACAGTAAAAAGGCGGATTGAGCCACAGATTTTTGCCTTGATTGGGGATTAATTCTTGCAAAATTGTTTTTCGGATTTCGGGTTGGCTTTCGCTGCTTGCGTTGAGTTGTTCTAACCGAAGCCGAGCGTTGAGTCGCATTTGCGTAAGCTCCTCATCCATAGGATTGTAAAGCTGTCCGGAAAGCATTTTTTGTTTTTCTGTAAGCATTTTTTGTGTGGTGTATGGTGTGTATTTTTTTTTACAGTTGCTGAAAACTTTGGATAGCCAGCGAATATCCTTCCAATCCGAAGCCTAATATTACTCCTTTGGCTACGGGCGATATGTAGGATACGTGACGAAAATCTTCTCTTGAAAAAGTATTCGAAATATGCACTTCTACCACAGGCGTCGGTACCGATTTGATGGCATCGCCAATAGCTACCGAAGTATGCGTATAGGCTCCTGCATTGAGTATAATTCCGTCGTAAGTAAAACCGTATTCATGGATTTTAGTAATGATTTCGCCTTCTATATTACTCTGATAATAGGTCAATTCTATTTCGGGAAATTGCTTTTTAAGTTCTTCCAAATACATTTCAAAAGTAGTACTGCCGTAGATGTGAGGTTCTCGTTTTCCGAGCAAATTCAGATTAGGCCCGTTGATAATTGCTATTTTTTTCATTTTCAATTATTTATTTGTTATCCAACAGAAGAATTATCCCCAATAATGGATTTTATTTTTGCAACTATAGTTCCGACTCCAATGGTATTGATAGCTTGTTCGTAGCCGTCGGGATATTTGTTGCCATACACCGAGGTTGGTATCAATGGGAATTGCCCCCTATCGGCCAACAGTGCGTAATCGGCGGGTTGTCCATACGGATAAAAGCCTGCAAACGGATGTGTTACACCCCATAACGTTACTGTCGGGATGCCGTAAAGCGATGCCAAATGAGCATTTCCGCTATCCATGGCAAGCATTATATCCAAACGCGATATAAGTGCCAACTCATCTGCAAATGGCAATACACCCGCTACATTGGTAATATACGGATGTTGGTAAGACACCTTATCGAGTAATTCTTTCTCCTTGTTGCCTCCTCCAAAAAGATATATCTGACAGCGTTCATTGGCAAGACGACTGATGACTTCTTGCATCTTCCGCCAATCATACATTTTGCCCTGATGCGCTGCAAAAGGGGCTATTCCTACCATTTGGGCAGCTTCATGGGTTGGCAATAATGACTTTACTTCCTGACTTAGAGCTGGTAACGGACTGAAATACATTTTTTGTAAATCCAAAGGATACCCCAATCGGGAAAGAACATCGGCATAGCGGTCAAAAGAAGTAGCCAATGGTTTGAATCGTTTATTTTCAGCCCGTGTCAAAGCTTTTTTCTCGGCACGTCCTTTGTCTATTTGTACAAAAGGAATAAATGAACTTTGGAAAAATATTTTTAACACATTGGAACGCAATACATTATGAAAATCAGCCACTTTATCCACACCTAAAGCCCGAAGCTCACGATAGAGTTTGTACAAGCCTGACAAACCTTTGTGTTTGCCTTTCAAATCTACCGCATATAGCTGACAATCAATAATATCCGCAAACATCGGAGCATAAAACGGGCGTGTCAAGACCGTGAGTTTTACACTGGGATATTGTTCACGAAAAGCCCGCAACACAGGTACACTGATGGCTACATCACCCATCGCCGACAAACGGATTATCAATATATGTTTATGCTTCATTTTCGTAGTATTTCAATTTGTATTGTTCTTCTCGCCAATCGTATTTTCAAGACCCCCATCCGCTAAACCGTAATAAGAAACATCTTTTATTTAACATTATTTTATGCAAACGGAATCTTTCAAAATCTATTTTAAATACTTATTTTTGAGAAATCATTTTCTTTTTTCAAATGTCAAAGATATCGAATTTTACAAATATACGCATCCTCTTCGGATTACTTTTTTTCTATCCTCCGTCAGAGGTGTTATCGCAGGTGAATTTGCTTGATTATAACCAAAGTCTACGGGTTGATTTTTATCTGGGCGGTAATGCCCACAAGACTTCTTTGTATTTGGAACAATACAAAAAAGAGCCTTCTTGGAGTGGTTCTAACAAACAACTTATCTATCCTGAGTATGGTAATTTCCGTATTGAATTACTTGATTTTCAGACTCGTAAATTACTGTTTTCCAAAGGATTCAACTCTTTATTGTCCGAATGGCAACACACGGAAAAAGCATTCTCTGAAAAGAAGCTTTTTTACCACGCCATCCAAGTCCCTTTCCCGACCAAAAGCGTACTAATACGTATCGAAGAACGCACGCGTGAAGGCTCATTCGAAATACTTTATACCGATATTGTTTCGCCCGATTCTTTTCATATCAAAAAAGAAATTCCCTCACAACAACACATCAAAATTTTACTCAACAACGGGCTACCCAGTCAAAAATTGGACTTGGCAATCGTTGCGGAAGGTTATACGAATAGCGAAAAAGAAAAATTTTTCAAAGATGCCCAACGGATGGTCGATTATCTGTTCAGCGTACCGCCTTTTAGTAAGCATCTTAAAAATTTCAACATATACGCCGTAGCTTCACTTTCCGAAGAATCGGGCACGGATATTCCTGATGAAAAAATTTTCAAAAAAACGATATTCGACAGTAGCTTTTACACCTTTGACATGCCTCGATACTTGACGGCCTCCAACATAAAGGCGGTTGCCGATGTAGCGGCATCTGTTCCGTATGACCATATCTATGTGTTGGTAAATACAGACCGCTACGGCGGAGGCGGATTTTACAACCACATGAGCCTTGTGAGTGCCGATGACCCGCTCTCGGAAATAGTTTTCGTACATGAATTGGGTCACGGACTGGTAGGCTTGGCAGACGAATATTACGATTCGTCCACTACATTTAGCGCTATGTACGACCCGCTTGTAGAACCTTGGGAGCCTAACATCACCACTCTTGCCAAATTTGATAGTAAATGGAAGAAATTAATTCATAAAAACACCCCCATCCCTACACCGCGAACCGATAAATACAAAAATACACTGGGCGTATTCGAAGGCGGAGGCTATTCTTCCAAAGGCATCTACAGCCCTATGCAACACTGCCGGATGAAAGACAACAAAACAACCTATTTCTGCAAGGCATGCAGCAATGCTATCGAAAATAGTATTCTTTTTTATACAAAATAGCGCATTAACGCATCCTCTCCCCAACCTTTCACCAAAGGGAAAAAACTGGGGATGAGGGAATTAACACGTTGAATTAGACTTTTTTCTTGTATCGAACTCGCGCCAATTATTTGACTTTCACGAGTTCAACATCAAAAATAAGTGGTGCGTTGGGCGGAATTACTCCTCCAGCCCCGCGACTGCCGTATGCCAATTCGGACGGGATTACCAGGCGGGCTTTGTCGCCTTCTTTGAGTAGCAATATGCCTTCGTCCCAACCCGCAATCACTTGCCCGACACCGACGGTAAATTCTATCGGTTCTCTACGGCGGTATGACGAATCGAACACCGTTTTGTCAAGCAACATCCCTGTGTAATGTACGAAAACGTTTTTACCGGCTTCGGCCTGCTTTCCGTTGCCTTGCTGTGTGATTTGGTAATAAAGCCCACTGTCGGTTTTCTGAAAACCTTCGATTTCTTTGGCAAATGCTTCGGCAGCCTGGCGGGCGGCTTCGGCTATGCGTTTTTCTTTCTCTTCGGTAAATTTTCGGAAAGCCTCGACAGCATCCCAGCCCTGTGCCGTATCACCGATCCGGATTATGCTTACCTCGTCCATCGTGTCGCCTTGAGCAATGCTGTCCACTACGTCCTGCCCTTCGATTACGTGTCCGAACACCGTGTGCTTATTGTCAAGCCAAGGCGTAGGTACATGCGTTATGAAAAACTGGCTGCCATTTGTGCCGGCTCCTGCATTTGCCATGGAAAGAACTCCGGGTTTGTCGTGCTTGAGTTCGGAGTGAAATTCGTCATCAAACTGATACCCCGGACTGCCGGTTCCCGTGCCTTGCGGACAACCTCCCTGTATCATAAAATCGGGGATGACACGGTGGAATTTAAGTCCGTTGTAATACGGGACGCCTTCGGGCTTGGCGGTGTTTTTCTGGTTTCCTTCGGCAAGTGCTACGAAATTGGCTACTGTTCCGGGGGTTTTATCATGCGTGAGTTTGACCAAAATATCGCCTTTGGTCGTTTTGAATTTTGCGTAAATACCGTTTTCCATTTATTGTAAAATTTGTTAGACGACAAAAGTACTATTTTTTTTGAGAAAACAGGCGGTACTCCGGATTAGCTTCAGGTCAAACGCACGAAATTAATCCAACAAAATACCCGATGTTGTATGACTATCGTCTTCCTCAAAACGGAAGCTACTAAGATGGATGCTTATTTTCTATTCTTTATTTGTTGTCATTCTCCCGCAATCGTAGTAAGGTAGCATTGAGTTCAAATCCGAGTAGTAAAATGTTGGAATTGAGCCATATATAGAATAAAAAAATCAATAAAGCACCTATCGAACCGTATAGCTGGTTGTATTGTGAGAAATTCTCAATATACAATCCGAACAAATACGTTGTGAGTCCAAAAAGAATGGTTGTAAAAAACGAGCCTGTTGAAAAAAAACGGCTGAAACGCCCTTCTGAAGTGCCGAAAAAGAATAAAATAGACGTAGCGAAATACATAATCAAAACTATCAACCCGATTTTACTCCAATATAACAACGATTCGCTACTGCTGAAAAATCCTGTGTTCGTCATATAAGGAACGATGTAAACCTCGTAATAAATAAACAATGCCACAACCGCTAACAATATCAATGCCAATATGATAGCTACACCCGCCGCAATAAGATACGAACGTACGAAATTGCGTGTAATCGTTACATGATACGAATATTCAAAACCGCCAAATATTGCCGAAATACCATTGGTCATCAAAAATATCGACAGTAGAAACACCGACGAAAGCAAGCCTGCCCTACGTTTGCCTGCAATATCAAAAAAGATATCGGCAAAAAATTCATGCGTGCCGGGCGGCAACAAATCATCAATAAATACCCAAAAATCATTCTGGAAATCAGAAATCGGGACGTAAGGTATCAGGTTGAGAATGAATAACAAAAAAGGAAAAATCGCTACAAAAAAACTATACGATATGGCACTCGCCCGATACGTCAATGCGCCTTTGACAATCCCCAAAATGTATAATTCCAACAAATCGTATAATGAAAAAGATTTTTTACCCAACCGTATGCGTTTTAAAAAACAAACCAAACGATTGATTACCGGTATTTTAGATACTATTTCCTCTATCTGTTCGGACACAATGAAGCGATTATAAGATTAGTTTACATACAGCAATCCGTAAAATTCAATACTTGAAAATAGTATCTCAAGTTTTAATTATTTTCCGTCTATATATAAAAAAAAGATCTTTGCGAAAACAAATGCTTTCTGCAAAAATCTATTTTTTGTTAGCAAAAAAGAAAAATTATTGGGCTAATTCTTCTTCCTCTTTAGCTCGTTTTGCTTCTCTGCGTTCTTTTAAGAATTCCATTAACGAACCGCCTACCCAATAAGGCACGACGAAGGTTAACAGAAATATCATCAACCAAAAACCGATGGTTGCAATCCCTAAAAATGCTATAAAACCCAAATATTGCTGAAAATCAAACATAATTCTTTAATTTTTTTCAAAGATAAAAAACTTTTTTTTCTGTACAAAATATATTCAAAATATCTGTTTTATTTTTTTGCTAATACAACTAATATGAGCAAGTAAAAACAGTAGAAAACAGTTATTTTCCAGTCGGTTTTTGATGTTCATTCCAGCGGGTCATACCGCCTTCAAGATTTATAATGTTCTGAAAACCAATATTTTCAAGCTCTTTTACGGTCATTCCGCTACGCCTTCCTATTTTACAATAGATGTATATAGGTTGGGTTTTGTCGAATTGCTCGAAATTTTTCAAAAAATCATCGCCGTAAAAATCAATATTTACTGCATGCTCCAAATGTCCTGCTGCATATTCTTCCGGGGTTCGGACATCAATGAGGACATCGGTCGCTTTGGGTTCATACTGTTCTATCGGAATATGCGTAATGGATTGCGAATGTTGCTTGCAGGCATACAAGCCTAATACTAAAGTGAATATAATTAATTTTTTCATTTTTTAAGGGGTTAGGGGTTAGGTTTTAGGGGTTAGGGAATAGCCAATAGGAAATGGAATTTCAAATGTTGTCATACGAATTTGCGATTGTCGTAAGAAACAGCAAACCATTCTCAAATTTCCAAATTATCATTTTTCCAAATTCTCAAATTATCATTTTTCAGCATAGGTTTTATTTTTCAGCATCGGTACAAATGCAAAATCACCGTGTTCCGACTTGTGGAATTCTGTTTCCGACACACGTTCATAGAGCGTCATCACTTGTTTTTCGTTGCCCATCGGGATGACGAGCCGCCCTCCTACGGCAAGCTGGCTGAGCAATTGAGTTGGTAATTCGGATGCTCCTGCGGTAACCAATATGCGGTCAAAAGGGGCTTCGGAAGGCAGGCCTTTGTATCCGTCTCCGAAATAACAATTCGCCTGACGATTGATGAGTTTCCGCATCATTTCTTGGGCAAAACCATACAATTCTTTTTGTCGCTCGATAGTGTATAACCGAGTACCAAGATAAAGCAATACTATGGATTGATAGCCGCTCCCTGTGCCGATTTCCAATACTTTTTGTCCCGGTCTTACTTGCAATAATTGCGTTTGGAAGGCTACGGTATAGGGCTGTGATATAGTTTGTCCCGCCCCTATCGGGAAAGCTTTGTCTTGATATGCGTGCTTTTCGAAACTGCTGTCAATGAACAAATGCCGCGGTATCGTCCGGATTGCCTGCAACACATGCGCATCTGAAATACCTCGATGTATCAGACTATCAACCAGCGCATTACGCATCCCTTGATGCTTCAATGTGTCTTTAAGTGGTAGCATTGTGAGTAAAAAGTAGCTGTTTTTTAGATATCCAAAAAACCTTATTTTGGATTTTAATTATATATTTATTTGCTTGTTTCTTCTGTTTTTTTATTACCGCCGAGCACGCCTCTTAGGATGTTGCCAACTTTCTCTTTGGCTTGTTCTTTCACTTCTTCTTGGGTGGCTTTGGTGGTATCTTTGGTGCTTTTGGTCAATCCTTCAAGAATCTTTGAAGTTGCCGTTGTTTTGGTCGAATCGCTGCCGGAATTAATAAGCCCTTTGAGCGCATCTACTCCTTTCTCTTTCAGGTTATCTACCTGACTTTTAGCTATTTGAGCAGTCAAGTTTGTGACAGCCTGCTTCATGTCTGTCGATACTTTCGGACTGTCAAACGTACCGCCTACGCTTGCTACCACAGGAATATTTTCAATTTTTGACTGTCCTTCAGGGGTCAATTTTGACAATAACGAAGTTGCCTCATTGCCCAACATTTGGGCAGGCACATCAAACGTCAGTTTGTAATCCATGCTTTGGTCAAAACCATGCGAACCGTCCACGCCTATCGAAACATCGTTATATTTAATGGTGAACGGCTTAAATTTCACTTTGCCGTCTTCAAAAGTTACTGCCGCTTTGAGGTTGTCGAGGTTGAGTTTGGAAAGATTAAGTCCCGTAAATTGCGAAGCCAACGAGCTTAACAAAGGCGAATCGCCGTTTACTTTTGAGTCGATCAACGAGGCTAACATATCCCCCGAAATACTGTTGATCTGCGGAGTAAGGTCATCATTGAGTTTACCGCTTACGTTGATGGTTGAGTTGAGTTTTCCTTGTACGAATTTGGCTATCGGGGCTATTTTGGAAAGCATTTCTATTTGTGAAAATGATTCCGCAATATTCATATCGGCAAGCGACAAATCTACGTCAAACGTCGGGATTGCTTCTTTGGTCGATACGCCTCCGCTGACCGCTACTACGCCTCCAAACAAACTCGAGCGCAGATTTTCAAGCGTTACTTTTTCATCTTTGATAATGAGCTTGCCCGATACATTTTTCAGTTGCAGATTGTCATACACTACTGTATTGGCATTCGCCGTAAGGCTACAATCGAGGAATGACGGCACTTTGAGCGATGATGCTTCGGTCGCTGGCGGGCTTGTTTTTGCCGATGATGAACTTTCTGATTTTTCAGTTGAAGCCGCATCCGTTTGCATAAAATCATTGACAACCAACTTGTTGGAATTCATGGCAAAACTTCCTTTCAACGTTTCTTTGTTGAACAAAAATCCGTAGAGATTGTCCAGCCGTCCGTTGACATTCAAATCAGAACCGCCTGTTTTGGACACAAACTTACTCAGCTCAATATGCGACGGGCTGAAACTGAGCGATGCCTCTTCTATATGAAACGGTTTGACAAACTCTTCGCCCTCATACACAAACTGTTGCAACGAAGCCAAGCCTTCGTTTTTCATATTTTGATACTGTTCTTTTTCGATAGAATTCATATCAAAATGAGTAGCAATATCGGCTTTCAAAATCCCCGAAAGTTTTTGCTCCAATGCGATAGGATACGCTTGCGACAGATGGGCAAGGTTAATCGTACCTTTGAGGTCGGCATTTACATACGGGTTTTCGACTACGTTTTTGATATTCGCTTTCGCTGAAAACTGGTCTTGGTCGATAGCGAACGCAAAACGGTCAATGTTTATATTTGTATCATTGAGCAATCCTGTGCTGTTATTCACTTTGGCATCAATATAAATATTGCGGACGGTCTTGGGCAAATCGGGATATTTGAACGAGGCATTGTCCGAATACATGGCGATACCAAATGTCGGGATTTTGTCGCCAACCATATCGCCTTTGACGTTTCCTTTGACAGAAAAATCGCCCGTCGTGGTTATTCCGTCAAGGTTTTTGGAATATTCTTCGGGGATGAGTGCCAAGAAGTTGGCAAATGATGATGTTGGTGTATTGAACGTCAAATCGTAACGCTGCCCTTCGTCCAACAATTGGATAAAACCATCAAAAACCAACGGCAATCGGTTGATAACGGCTTTGTTGTCTTTGAATGTGTATTTTTGTTGCGACAAATCGATTCCGAGAATAGCATCCAATACTACGGGGACTTTGTTCATATAGGTTGATTTTCCCATTCCAAAAGATATGTTGGCATCGGTGTGCGTATCGAGGTCAAGGATTTCATTGGCAAAATTTCCTTTTCCCGTATGGTTTATATCGCTCACTGTCAGCAACATACCCGATTCGTCATCTTGGAAAACAAACGTCATATCCGCTATCTCGTATGATTGTATTTTCAAATCAAATCCGTTGGAAGAGGCGCTGTCATCCGGTGTTGTTTCCGTTTCCGATGGCAATGCAATATCATAATTGCCCCGTCCTTCCTTATCGAAACGTATTTTCACATTGGCATTCGTTGCCTTGAAACCGAGAATGTTATAATTCCCCGAAATCAAATCACTGATACTCAATTGCAAGCCAAGATTTTCCGCCGAAAACAGCGTGTCGCCTGCAAATGGTTCTTTATTGATTATGCTCAAATCATTAAGTTGTACATCCGCTTTCGGGAAACTACGAAACAGACTTACCGACACATCTTCAAGCGCTATAGTGGCATTGACATTTTCGTTCGCAATTTCGATAAGTTTGTTTTTGATCGTATCTTTAAACAAAAAAGGAATGGCTAGCATGCCCGCTATCAATACAATAACAGCAACAATTACAATTTTTAATATTTTTTTCATCGGTATGTTTTTATCTTTTTCTATTTCGATTAAGTACTCGGTATTCGTCGTAACATCCGTTGATGGCTTCCAAAACCTGCAGGTCATTGGCAGTCATGATAAAGTCATTCGAGTAGCTGCACGAACGCAGCATCTCTTCGAGTTCGTTCCGGTCTATTTGCAATAATTCGATGATGGTTTCGCGGTCATAGCGGGTGGCGAGCATATCGCTCAGCCCGTTATCTTCACGCATCTTTTGTAGCTTTCGCAATTCGCTTCCTTTTGAACCAAATGTCCGGTATAAGAAATCGGCCGGATTGAATATCGCTCCAAAAACTCTGCCTATGGCACTCGCATCCGAACGCCCTTCGTAGCCTACTTCGAGCCCCGATATACTGTAGCGGATATTGTTGTTCAGCGGTATGCGTTTGGCATCAATATCCAAATATCCTGTAAGCTGGAACGGCGAGATGATGACTTCTTCCAACGAATATGCCAACTCGGACATTCCTATCTTGGTTCCTGAAAACTTAAGCATGTCATTGGTAACGCGTACCTTGATAGATTTGTAGCCTAAAAATGACAGATAAAGCGTATCATTAACCGCTGCCTGTATGCTGAAGTCGCCTCTGTTGTTCGTAATCGTCCCCACTACTTTATTGAGATTGAGAACGTGTACGTTGGACATAGGTGCATTGGACTGCATACTGAATACATTGCCTTGCATTTCTTCTTGTGCAAATGCGCCTTGGAAAATCAGTAGTGAAACAATAAGTAGTATTTTTTTCATCCGTATCAAAATAAATTATTCTTTATATATCCGTCCGCTACCGACCTTCGTCAACATTTCTACGGAGTTCATCATTCATAATCGACGTGAGTTCGATGCAACAAGTTATTGATTATTAGCATCTTATTTTCGCGGAACCCCCCACCCCCACCCCCTAACACTTCCTCGCTTTCGCTCACATAAAGGAGAGGGGAGAAAAAGCACAATGCTATCCGAGTGGCTCCCCTTTCCCTTGGAGAGGGGTTGGGGTGAGGGAATTAAAGCGTTGATTTACAATATTTTCTTATATCGAACTCACGTTAATCAAGTAAATGTACAGCAAAACAGCCTGTTATGATAATGCTGCATATCCTTGGTTCGAGAGGTAAAAATAAGAAACAAAAACAAAAAAATACGGTCGAGCCGTATTTTTTATTTTAGTTTAACATATTATCACTTGCGTTTCTTTCGTTTTTTGAAAGCATTATCAAAAGCTTGTGATGTTTTCTGTCTTCGGCCGTTTTCTTTTCGCCCACCGAAACCTTGGTTTCCACCACCTTTGAAATCTTTACGCCTTTTGGAAGAACGTTCGCCGCCTCCATTTCCGCTTACTTGCTTTGATATTTCCACATTGATATACCGTCCGTCCAGCTCAAATCGGTTAAAAGTTTCGACAACACGGTCGGAATGTTCGGCATCTGTATTAAAAAATGCAAAACTATTCTTCACATCTACCTTAAATACGTCATCACGCCCCAATCCGAGGGTTGCTTTAAGGAAATCTTTGAGCGTACGCCAATCGTATCCGTCCCTTTCCCCTATATTAATAAAGTAACGAACCTCATTTGCCGAACCAACGGAGGAACGCTCACTTGCACCCCCATCGCGTACATTGAGGTCTTCGGAATTTTTGTAGTATTGGTAAAAACGATTGAATTCTACCGCTATCATTTTTTTGATAAGCTCCTCTCTATCAAGCCCTTCCAACACATCATGTATGGCCGGCAAGTAATCATCAATAGCCTTGTCGGTTTTTATATTTTTGATGTTATTCGCCAGGTGATATAGCTGTATCTCGCATATTTCCATACCGTTGGGCAAGGGTTTGGCTTCAAATGATTGTTGGATAATCTTCTCAATCGCTTTGATTTTGCGGACTTCACTTTTGGGGATAATGACCATTGACACGCCCGATTTGCCGGCACGCCCCGTACGTCCGCTACGGTGCGTATAGGTTTCGGCTTCGTCGGGCAACTGATAGTGGATAACGTGCGTGATGTCATCAACATCAATTCCACGAGCTGCCACATCGGTAGCTACGAGCATTTGTATTTGTCTTGCCCGAAATGATTTCATCACCAAATCACGCTGGTTTTGGCTCAAATCACCGTGCAGTGCTGCTGCGTTGTACCCGTCTTCGATCAATTTTTCGGCGATGCTTTGCGTATCGCGTTTGGTGCGGCAGAATACAACCGAAAATATATCGGGATTGGCATCCGCCAAACGCTTCAATGCCTGATACCGATGCCGCCCGTTGACCATATAATATTCATGACGGATATTATTGGACGCCTGATTGCGTGAGCCAACCGTTATTTCTACGGGCTTGGACATGAATTGGCGGGCTATCTTAGCGACTTCTTGCGGCATCGTTGCCGAGAAGAGCCATGTGTATTTGGTATCGGGCGTATGCGATAAAATAGACGTGATATCTTCGTAAAAACCCATATTGAGCATCTCATCGGCTTCATCGAGAATGCAATAATCAATATGCGAAATATCCACCATCGAACGGCGTATCATGTCCTGCATCCGTCCCGGCGTGGCTACGATGATTTGTGCGCCACGCTTCACATTGCGTGCTTGTTCTTCAATGCTTGCTCCTCCGTAAATAGCCACCACATTCACCTGCGGCATATACTTGGAGTAGAGCTTGAGTTCGGAAGTGATTTGCAGACAAAGTTCGCGTGTAGGCGAAAGAATAAGTCCTTGTGTACGACGGTTGTCGGGGTCAATCTTCTGTAAAAGCGGAAAACCAAAAGCGGCTGTCTTTCCTGTGCCTGTCTGTGCCAAAGCAACCATATCAACATCGGAGGAAAGTAAAGTAGGGATTGTTTTTTCTTGTACTTCGGAAGGGATTTCAAAGCCCATATCAGCTACGGCTTTGAGGATAGGCTCGTTGAGCCCTAATTGTTCAAATAAATTCATATATACATTTATAAGGCGCAAAGGTAAGCAAAATAGTAGGATAATACAGAATACAACCCATAATTTTTTGGAAATTAGGATTTTTGGAAATACTTATGACACATCCACCACCGTTTTTTAGTCAAAGTATTTGATGTGGTTTGATGTTGTTTGATTGCCTTCGGCGTTTGATTCGCTTTGCGGTTTGAT
>JAUNTM010000009.1:43547-48162 GCA_030538675.1 Capnocytophaga sp. | reverse complement strand
AAAAATAAAAAAAGAAACTTTTTCATGCTAATGTTTTATGCCGTTTTTTGTAGAAACTTAATTAGGAATAGAAAAAATGAAATTTCCATCATATACCGTGATTTTGAGTGACATTTTCCTTTTGAACCTTATCAAATAATAATTGAGGCAGAGAAACGGAGGCTTCCTATTTTTTAATCCAAATACTATACCGTCATAAAATTAATATCCAAAATTCTTCCTATAGCTCGAAATCCGATTTTACATTGATAACATTGCCTGCCGTTTGTTTTTCCGTCTTTTACTTTCCGTGATGATTTGCTTTGGGTAATCCATTGTTTTTTTTGGCAAAAATATGAAATCTATTTGCATTTAGCAATGTCAATTCTTTATATTTTTACTTTTTTTTTAGTTTTTTAAAAACGATATTCCGCTTTTAAGAGAACAAATCTCGGCAAGAGGCGGTAAGTGGTCGTTGACGAGCCGATATCACTCACGGAATAATTACGGAAATGGGTGTTGTTAAAAAGGTTTTGTCCCGTAAGTCTGAGGGTTAATTTATTGTCTATCACAGTATACATCGCACCGACATCCATAAAATAATAGGATTTGTCCGACGGAAGGTTTCCAAAATAATACCGCTCGGTTTGTACGTGCATATTTAGCTTGGGGCTGAATTCCCAAGTGAGGTCAATAAAACTAATTTGGTCTGTAAATGAACGACTTACATTGGTTTCGGTGCGGCGGTTATCCCATTTGATGCCAACATGGTAATTCAGTAATCCTCGGAAAACCGAACGCAATTCAAACCCGTAACGAAAATTTGATGTGGTTACGTGGCGTAATTCGGTATGGTTGATGATGTTTTTGTAATTACTCTGCATATAGCTAAAGTCAATTTTTACGTTATTTTTAATTTTTCGGAAATAATAGTCTGCTTTTGTGTTAAAAATAAGCATTTCCCGATTGTCGATACGGATTTTTTCACTTGTCGTATATTCTTGTTCGACAACGGTATTCGTAGAAAGAAAATTATGATTTTTAACATACGATAAGAGTGTATTGATAAAAAAACGTTCTGACCATTTTCCTAATTGGTAATTGACGGTAACATTGGAGAGGTTGAGCTGGTTGAAGCCACCAATACCTTTGGCAAACGAACGAAATCCCGTCAGTGCAAAGGCATCGGTAACTTCGATGGCTTGGGCATTGGTAGTATTGTACTGATAGTTGGCGATAATTTTGTTGCGGTGGTTGATTTTCCATTCTGCCCCCACGCCCGGGTTAACAAAAACGAGCGATTGGCTTTCTGCCGATGACGTATTTTCCAAACGGTTGGCAAGCCAATGAACATCCGTTTTAACATTAAAAACAAATGCCCCGACGGGATAATGATAGTTGCTTTTGGCGTACGCATCATTTACGCTGTAATGCATATCATTCTGATAATCATTAGGTTGTGTGAGTAAAGAAGTATTTTCGAAAAGAGAAAAAATACTTTCGAGTTTGTCTTTGCGGTATTCGTTGCCGAGTTGTATTTCCCAAAGATTGTCATTTTCTTTACGGTTGAGCAATTGTGCTACGATGCCTGTGTACTGCATTTGGTTTCCGACTTCCTGCCCGATGCCGTCAGCCGCAGCGTATTGAGGAAATAAATCCCTGAAATAGAAACGGTTACTTCCATATTCTTGAGGCGATTGGTCGTATATGTAGCGTGCCGTCAATGACAATACTTTTTTACTGTCAAAGCGGTGGGTGAAGTTAATTTTCTGGTCGGAATTACGGTTAATTTGCGTTAAATTTTCGTGAGTTGCCGAAGTATTGAACAGCAGTGAAGCGTAATTGTCATAATCGGAATGGCTGTATTTGGCAGATGCTTCAAGCAATTGGTTTTTAGAAATATCATACGTCATATCTAATTTTGCAAAGATGGTTTTGCGGTGGTTGGCAAGCGTATAATCGGTGGTATTGGTGAAATCCGTATTGTTAAAACTGACTTTATCAATGGTATTTCGGTAGAAATTGGTTTCGTCCCAATTGAAAAATGCCAACGCCTTGATTTTTAATTTTTCTAACGGATTGAATATAGCATTGAGCGAGAGCATCTCGGCATTATTGTGGTGTACCCGTTGCTGTTTGAACCCTAACGACGGAACTGACAGACGCAGTAAATCGTCCGTTTTTTGTCCGTCGCCTATGCTTACTGATGACGATTCTTCAAGGCGATTGGGTTTTATCAAATGTGAGATGCTTCCGGTGGCATCGTAGCCTGTATTATTCAGATTTCCAAGGAAATAGTATTTATTTTGTTTGCCGAAATTCATCAAATTGGCAGATAGCTCGTAACGGTTTTCTGAAAAAACACCATAACCGGCATTGACATTGCCGAACCACACGAGTTTGGCTTCTTCTTTCAGCTTGAGGTTGAGAGCTACTTTATTGCTGTTTTCAATGCCTTTCATCAAGCGGTTATGACTGTATCTGTTAAGAATTTCAATTTCTTTAACAGGATGTGCCGGCATATTTTTAGATAAAATTTTATAACCTCTTTCAAAAAAATCGTCGCCTTCCACCATTATTTTCTCGATTTCGCGGTCGTTTATCTTGATAGTGCCTTCACTACTGACTTGCACTCCGGGAATTTTTTTGAGCATTTCTTCTACATTTTGTTCGGTACCGTCCGTAAAAAATTGGGTTTGTATCGTTATGGTGTCTTTCCGCTCTGTGATAGGCTTTTCCGAACGGACGATAACTTCCTCTAAATCAAATGCTTTTTCGCTAAGCGTAATTTTCAATAATTCGGTTGTATTGATTTTTTCTGCCGATAATGAGATTTTGTACGGCTCGTGACCTAAGGATGATATTTTTATTGTAAGTGATTGGTTTTGAATGTTTTTTATGTCAAAAAAACCATTTTCGTCCGTGTATAAGTAACTAGGATTGTCATTTTCGCCAGTGCGGTATTCCACTACGGCAAAGGCTATTTTTTCACCGCGGACATTTGCCACCATTCCTTTTACCGACTGCTGTGCACGGACTGACACGCCGAATAACAGCATGAAAATCAAGCAAATACCAAATATATAGTTATTCTTCCCACTCATATTTTAACTCAAGACCGCTTCTATCTGCTTTTTTAATATCAACTATTTGACTTCCGCGAGGGATTTTTGCTAAATGTTGCTGAAACATCTCATCGCGATATTCATCTTCAGCAATCGTAAACTCTTTCAAACTTACTGCCGTGAACTTTTCGGGGTCATCGGGAAAGCCGAAGTTGAAGTTATTGATACTCTGTAACTTTTCTATTTTATCGGCTACAAATGTAGCGCCGCCAAGGTCATCGCTTGCTTCCAAAATCAGTCCGGGCAGTCCGCCTAATTTCCAAGGTCCGAAAGGCACAGGGATTTCAGGGGTAAACCATACCGTATAGCTCCGCCCTCTGAACGAACCTTTCGCCTGCGTACATTCCATTCCCATGATAGTTGCTTTTTTACCGTGCTGTATTTCCCAATTTATTTTTGGTAATTCTTCGGTGGCAAGGTAATATTTTTCATGCAGTTTTGCTTTGGTAATCAGCGTTTTATCTGTAACATAGCTACTGAATATTCTCTTAAATTTTCCGTGTTCATAACGGATTATTTTGGTGTTTGTACGTTGTTCTCCCGGTATGCGAATCCCTCTGACGTAGTGAGATTCTGTGGATGAAAAATACAGTTCAGATTTCTCCACCACAGGCATTCCGAAGTTAAAATTATTAGTATACATAATTTGGATTACGGCTGAGTTTTGAGCGAAACCAACCGTAAATGATAATATCAAAAAAAACATTAAAATTTTCTTCATAGCATAGATGTTTTTTGGCTATTCTTCCCATTCATATTTTAACTCAAGACCGCCTCTCGGCATTTTCTTTTGGTTCGAAATTTTACTTCCTTTCGGCATTTTTGCAATAATGGCATCTACAACTTCTGCGTGATAACTATCTTCCGCAGTAATAAACTCCCTCAAACTCACTGCCGTGAACTTTTCGGGGTCATCGGGAAAGCCGAAGTTGAAGTTATTGATACTCTGTAACTTTTCTATTTTATCGGCTACAAATGTAGCGCCGCCAAGGTCATCGCTTGCTTCCAAAATCAGTCCGGGCAGTCCGCCTAATTTCCAAGGTCCGAAAGGCACAGGGATTTCAGGGGTAAACCATACCGTATAGCTCCGCCCTCTGAACGAACCTTTCGCCTGCGTACATTCCATTCCCATGATAGTTGCTTTTTTACCGTGCTGTATTTCCCAATTTATTTTTGGTAATTCTTCGGTGGCAAGATAGAACTTTTCATGCAATTTTGCTTTGGTAGTCAGTATGTTATCTGTAATATGCCTACTGAATATTTCCTTAAATTTTCCGTGTTCATAACGGATTATTTTGGCATTCCCTTCTTTGGGTTCTCCGGGTATAGCTATTCCATCTACGTAATGTGATTCGGTTGCGGTAAACAAAAGTTTTGAAATTTTGTGACCTGGCATTCCAAAATCAAAATTATGGGTATACGTAATTTGGGTTACGGCTGAGTTTTGAGCGAAACTAACCGTAAATGATAATATCAAAAAAAACATTAAAATTTTCTTCATAGCATAGATG
>JAUNTM010000009.1:29775-43447 GCA_030538675.1 Capnocytophaga sp. | reverse complement strand
AACCGTAAATGATAATATCAAAAAAAACATTAAAATTTTCTTCATAGCATAGATGTTTTTTGGCTATTCTTCCCATTCATATTTTAACTCAAGACCGCCTCTCGGCATTTTCTTTTGGTTCGAAATTTTACTTCCTTTCGGCATTTTTGCAATAATGGCATCTACAACTTCTGCGTGATAACTATCTTCCGCAGTAATAAACTCCCTCAAACTCACTGCCGTGAACTTTTCGGGGTCATCGGGAAAGCCGAAGTTGAAGTTATTGATACTCTGTAACTTTTCTATTTTATCGGCTACAAATGTAGCGCCGCCAAGGTCATCGCTTGCTTCCAAAATCAGTCCGGGCAGTCCGCCTAATTTCCAAGGTCCGAAAGGCACAGGGATTTCAGGGGTAAACCATACCGTATAGCTCCGCCCTCTGAACGAACCTTTCGCCTGCGTACATTCCATTCCCATGATAGTTGCTTTTTTACCGTGCTGTATTTCCCAATTTATTTTTGGTAATTCTTCGGTGGCAAGGTAGAATGCGTCACTTAGTTTTGCTTTGGTAGTTAGTGTGTTATCTGTAAGATATCTACTGAATATACTCTTAAATTTTCCGTGTTCATAACGGATTATTTTGATATTTGTACGTTGTTCGCCCGGTACGCCGATTCCTTTAACGTAATGAGATTCTGCAGGTGAAAAATACAGTTCCGAAACGTTCGTACTCGGCATTCCAAAATTGACATTATTCGCATAAGTTACCCTCGTTATTGTAGCATTTTGAGAAATTCCAGAGAAATAAATAACGAAAAATAAATAATAAATATATTTTTTCATTTCAAATACTTTATAGAGAAAAGCTGCTCAAAGATAGGATTAAATTAAGCTTCTCTAAGCAGCTTTTTTTAACTAATTGATAAAAATATTATAACCAATGTACCGTTATACCACAATCACTTCCTTCGACCTCTTCTGTGTAAGAATGAAGGTAAACTTCACCTACAAATACAGCATGAGTCTCCGTACATGTTGGAGTAATATCAAGTGCTTTTTCAGATATAACTGATGTGTTTCCAGCATTCAGCAAGCCAAATGCAAATACAAAAACGAATAAAAATGAAATTTTAGTCATGATAATAGGAATTAATGCTTGTTCTTTCTTTAAGAATAAGCAGGTTAAAATAAAAAATAGCCATATCATTCCAAATTACCGTTTGCAAGCGGTATTCCAAATGTAACATACTTAGTGTTAAGTACTGTGTCAGTGAGGCGTGCGCAGCCAAAATGTTGTGCTTTTTTACGCATCTAAAAAGCCAACCGTAAAAGTTTCCCGAAAAACCATGTCGCTAAATAAAGAATTAAAAATTAAAACACAATGCCAATTAACTTTTATTTAACTTGCATAACAAGCTTGAAACACGATAAATACGCATCGTAAAACAGAGAAAGTGAAAATTTTCCAACAGAAATGTTATTGTTTAGATGCATCCATGACAAAAACGATAAAAATCAGTGTTGCCAACAAAAGCAAATGCAGATACACCACATAACTAAGCAGTTCCCAATAATTGATGTTCCCATGGCTAAGCGACATCAACACCAACAATTGTGCGCCGTAGGGAACAATCCCTTGTACGTAACACGAAAAAATATCCAACACCGAAGCTGCGTATTGCTTTCGGATGCCAAAACGGTCAACAATCTGTTTGCTCAACCGCGATGCTATCAAAATTGACACGGTATTGTTTGCCACACACAAATTGACCGCACTGACCAAAAAACCAATTCCCAAAAGACCGCTACGAGCCGAACTGATATGCCGCCGGATGCTGTTCATCATATATTGTATCCCCCCAAACCTGTCCACCATAGCCGAAAGCCCGCCTGCAAACATCGCCAGCAAAAACACATCCATCATGCTCAAAAATCCTTCGTAAGCCACTTTCGCATACGTCAGAAAATCAAATTGTCCGTACGCCATTCCGATAATTCCCGAAAGGACAATCCCCGCAAAAAGACTGATAAAAACATTGACTCCCACTACCGAAAGAACAATCACCAACAAGTAAGGCGTAATCAAAATAAGATTGTAATCTTTTGCCGCCAAAGCCGCTTCTGTGCCCGTAGCATTGCCGCCAAGCAAGAACAAAACCAAAATAGTGAGCAATGCTGCCGGGAAAGCGATCCTGCTATTGGCTTTCATTTTGTCATCCATACTACAATCCATTGTCTGGGTAGCAGCAATCGTAGTGTCGGAAATAAGCGAAAGATTATCGCCAAACATCGCTCCTGAGAGCAACGACGCGCCGATGAGCGACATATTGGAGTCGCTCTGAAGAGCCAAATCAACCACGATAGGCCCCAACGTCATTATCGAACCCACCGATGTCCCCGAAGCAAATGACAAAAATGAAGCAATCACAAACACGCCCACAGGATAATACGCAGGCGAGATATAACTAATCCCCAAATTGACAATGCTATCCACGCTTCCCGAAGCCTTCGTTACCGTAGCAAATGCCCCTGCCAGCAAGTAAATAACACACATGGTCAATACTTTATTGTCGCCACAGCCTTTGAGGAAAATACCTACTTTTTCCTCAAAAGTAGAACGGTAAAGCACCAGCGCCACAACCACACCAACCAGCGCTGCCAAAGGCGAAGGAAATGAATAAAAATCATCAAAATAAATACCGGCCCCCAAGAAAACGACTATGAAAACCAATAAAGGAATGATAGAAATAAAAGTAGGTTTGGCTATATGTGTCATGGTTTATTTTTAGAAAATTAAAAATGCAAAAATAACTTTATTATCTCAAAAAGCAGTATATTGTTCGATATTTTTTTGACAACCAAGAAATAGTTTCTTTGTTTTTCACAATATGCTCTTCAATTTGCTTGAAATGTATTTTCGGTTACAATAGGATAATTTGTATGTTTTTTCACAGTAAATAAATAAAAAATAGCACAATTCTTACTAGTTAAAAATAGTAACATCATCAATTACATTATTTGCAAAACCACCTGCAATAACGTGAGTTCGATGTAACAAGCTGTTGATTATTAGCATCTTATTTCGTGTAAACCCTCACCCCCAACCCCTATATCTCATTTTTATTAGTTTAGATTTTGGTTTCGATGAATCTTCGATTTCCAAGGGAGAGGGGAGCCACTCGGATAGCATTGGGCTTTTTCTCCCCCTCTCTCTTATGTGAGCGAAAGCGAGGAAGTGTTAGGGGTTGGGGGTGAGGAAAATTAAAACGTTGATTTACAATGTTTTCTTATATCGAACGCACGTTACAATAGCAAACTATCAATAAATTAACATCTGGGAATGATGTATTTTCATAATTAAAAATATTAAATTTTCAGGCAGTATTTGGACAATTCGATTTTTATTCTTTTCTTAGCCCCAAGAGAAAAATAAATTAACCTTGATGAAAACATCTAAAACACTATACGGTTTTAAATTTACTTTAACAATTTTCTTCGTCGGAATATTTTTGTTGCGGAGCAATAACACAAACGCGCAAGAAGATAGAAGAAATAACGTTGATTTAGAATATTTTCTTACCGCAGAACAACAATATGTAAAAATTCCTATCGCAAAAATAGTTTCCGGACACTTGTACGTCAATGCCGTTCTCAATGGTGTAGAAGGGGTTTTCATACTAGATACAGGCGCAAGCGTAACCGTTTTGGACATAGAGAGGAAAGGCAAATTCCGTCTTTCGGTTGATGACCAAAGTGGAAAAGGCGCCGGTGCAGGCGGTGTGTTGACATTAGTAAGAGCCACAAACAACACACTTGAATTGGGTGAAATTGTCAAGAAAGATTTTGCTGTCTTCGTCATGGATTTAGGTCACGTAAACAATGCTTTGGTGGCAGCAGGTATTGAAAAAGTCGACGGCGTTATCGGGTCGGACATTCTCATAGAAAATAAAGCCATCATTGATTATCCAAATATGGCATTGTATCTTCAAAGGTAAATTGTAAGAAAATTCGAATCACTAAAAAAACACAAAAGAACATAAAAAATTGTTGTCATCCACCGCATTGTTTTCATTCGTTTTTACCTATGGACAAACAAAAGAAACGCCGTTTACTTAACAGACAACAGCTCGCCCACAACCGAAATACAACCTCAGCCAAAACCTCTACAAAACCAATTCCGTACAGTTTTCAATGCATGACGATTGGTATTTCCGCCACACAAAAATACTTCATATAGGAGCTTTGGCAGGCATATGCTATAAATTATAGACGGTCTTACAGTTTTTTTTACCACGGCTGAAAAATAAAAATCTCATAATTATTCCGCATTAAAAATATTGTATTATTAAATTCACTTTCTCTTAAACCACCAAGATTGTCAAAATATCATTTCTTTAACACAGACAAAAGAGGTATTTTTACAATCAAAAATGTTAAATTTTCAAGAAGAATTTGGATACTTCGATTTTTATTTTTTTCTTAGCCCCAACGAAACAAAAAAACCCTAAGAAAAAACTACTTAGGGTTTGGGTTCGCACTACAATGAATGCGACACGAACTTGACGGTGCAAAGGTACGCAAAAACTAAAAACAACCAACAGATAAGAGCGTATTTTTGAAAAGTGTAACGGCAGTTGGCAGTGTGTAACCCGAAGATGAATGAAACGTAAGAAAAAAACAACAGCGAAAGCGGTTTGCGGAACTTTGATTTAGCGTAAACCACTTGACCTTTGGAAAAGTATTCTTTTCATTTCCTTACAAAGTAAAACATCGGGACGGTACATTAATCTAATATAATGCTCCTAAAGTTATCGTCCTAATAAGGTAAGTTACACTTGCAAATGGAACGCTTTATTTAAAAATGAAAAAAATATTTTTCACACTCGGATTGTTATTAGTTGGTGCAACAGCTTTTGCCAGCAATAACGGAAAAACGGTTATTAACGATGTAGCATTGGCAGAAGAAGCCAAAACAATTACCTTTGAGCAAGATGTAGCATTAGAGGCTGCTGACGGAGGTATAACAATCATCATCATTCGTGATGGCGAAATAATCGTTATCCAGGCTTAATTTAGAGCCTAACAAGAAGCGTTTTATTACTCAATAAAACGCTTCTTAGTTCTTGTTATTAACCTAAAAATAGAAAACTTATGAACAAGAGATTAAACACTATTCTACTTTGTATTATTACCGTAGGATATATAAATGCACAGCACAAAGAAACATCGTATGTAATTTCATACGAAACGGTTAACAACATCGAAAAAGACCTTATGCAAATACCCGATGAAAAAATGAGGGAACAGTACCGAAAAATGCTTGCAGCACCTCAGTTCTATACGCTGACCATTTCGGGCAACGAGGCTTCATACCAAAAAGAGAAAAAGGAATCCGTAAAAGACGATGACGGAATCACCACATCATCAGACGTGCAAATCATTGTTATCGGCGATGACAATCCCGTTACGCACACCTATCTTTCCGAAAAAAACTATATACAAAGCATGAACCTCTTGGGCAAACAGTTCTTGATAAGCGATAATTTGCCCGAACGGGATTGGCAATTAGTTTCCGAAACTAAGAAAATAGGAAATCTCAATTGCTTTAAAGCCACGACAACCAATGAAGATGGACTTCCCGTTGAGGCTTGGTATGCGCTGGAGTTGCCGTTCCCGTCGGGTCCGGAAACTTACGGAGGGCTTCCGGGAGTTATTGTCGAACTCAAAACACCGAAAAAATATTACATCGCAACTTCATTCCGCCAAGTGCCTTTTGAAAAACTAACCGTTCCCTCCAAAGGAACTAAAGTTACCGCCGAAAAGTTTCAGCAAATACTCGCCGAAACCGTTGAAAACGCCAAAAGCGGCAGGTTGGAGTAAATTTTTTAAAAATCTCAACAAAAGTGAACCTTTCTATCTTTCAGAAAAATGGAAAGTGGAACTCTTTTTCCTAAAAAACAAAAACTATGCTGCGTTTTCTATTATTTTTTGCGGGTTGCCTCGTGGCAATGCCGTCTTACGGACAGTTTGAGGTCTCGGGCAAAGTTTCCGATGCTTCGGGGGCGGTGGAGCGTGCCGTCGTATTGGTAAAAAATGCCGGCAATCCGTCCGAAATTGCCGCGTATGGCGTTACCGATGCGTCGGGCAAGTATTCGCTGACGGTCAAAACGGCGGGAGATTTCATCATCGAGTGTAACCATATCAGCTACGAAGTGGCGAAAAAACCGCTTTCAGCCGTTGAAAACCAAAAAAAATATACGGTCGATTTTCTTCTTCAAGAAACCCAAAACACGCTCGATGAAGTGGTCGTCATCGGCGAGTCGCTGGCAATGCGTTCGCAAGGCGATACACTTTCGTACAACGTAAAGGCTTTTTCGACAGGGGCTGAAAAAAATCTTAAAGACGTACTCCGCCGTCTGCCCGGCATTGATGTGGACGAAGGCAGCGGCAAAATTTTGGCAGACGGCAAACCCGTGGACAAACTCCTAGTGGACGGCGACGATTTCTTTGGAAACAACCACCGCCTCGCCACCGAAAATATGCCCTCGGCAATGGTTTCGGGCGTGGATTTGTATCGGAATTATACCGAAAACAAAGCCCTGCAAGGCATGGACGAAACCAAGAAAACGGCAATAAACATCAAAATTGACGAGGCTTACAAAGGAAAAATTACGGGCAATGCCACCGCAATGGGAGCCTACAAAGACCGTTACAAACTCGGCACATCGCTCTTCCGTCTCGACAAAAAATCCAAAATGAGTTTCGTAGGCAATGCCAACAACACCAACGAGGAAATTATGTCGGCATTTGACTTCTACGAGATGACGGGCGGTATAAAACGCTACGCACGCCAAAGCGATGCCCGCTCGGACTATGCGGGCATCAGCATTCCGTCTTTCTTGCTGGCGAACGATAATCTGAGTGCCAACAAAACGGCTTTCGGAGCATTGAATTTTTCGTTTACGCCTTCGGCAGAATGGCGGATTTCGGGCTTTTCGCTGCTGAACCACAACCAATCGCGCGGTTACAGCCACGGAACGAATACGTTTCTTGACGGGGCTTCGCTTTCCGAAACGGCAAACGAACGCGAGCGGTTTCTGGCGGGCCAAAGTTTGGTCAATATTACTTACACACTCTCCGACCGCAGTTTTTGGGAATACAGCATACAGTCAAGTCCGGGCAGCTCCGGCCGCAATCTCTTGACCGACCGCATTATGCCCGCACTTACCGACCCTATTTCGGAACGGAACGACAACTTCCGAAGCCAGCTCGACCAACAACTGACGTACACCAACCGACTCTCGCCCAAAGCATTACTACTCGCCACAGCCTATTACACCTATGATATGGACAGAAGTGATATGAACCTCCGTGCCGATTTGCCCAAGCTCGGACAAGGCAATGAACTTTCACAACACCAACGTTCCGACGGCTGGAAATCAGGTATTTATGCCAAATATTCATACAAACCGAAAAAATTGACATATAGCTTTGCCGGCGAATACCACCACACCGAGCGTTCGCTCGCTACAAGCCTTTTAGGATTTGCTTCCACCGATGGCAGCAGCCTTTCGCAGCGCATACGCGATTTTTCGGTGCTTAACAGTATTGCGAAACAGAGCGGTTTTTTCCAATATTCCGTTACCAACAAGCTCACGTTCCTGCCCGATATGCTACAAGAATGGCACTATCTGCCGTCGGCTTCGGCGAAGTTGGCTTTCAGCAATTCATCGTATGTTAATTTCGGATACCAACGGCGTTTGGATTACGTGCCGTTACAACAATCGCTCGTGTCATCGTATTTTCTTCGGGATTACCTGACGCTTTACGGCGGCGGTTCGGCCAATCCGTTACGCCCGATGCCCGAGAATGTGTTCAGCATGGATTTTCTGCACCTTCATCTTTTTTCGGGAACGTATCTTTACGGTGGTGCCGAGTACCGCATCAAGCCCGATGCCGTAACGCAGCATACCGAAACGTTTGCCGACTATACGCAGGTATCGTTCCTGCACGCCCCCGACCCCGAACGCAGCCTCACCGCATATACCAATGCCGAACGCCGCATCAAACCGCTGAAAATGAGACTTAAAGGACAAGTTGCCTATGTCCGCACGGAATTGGTGCAATTTTTTGACAATCAAGCTGTTGATGTGCTTTCGAAAACCATAACGCCGGGCATTTCGCTTATCAGTAATTTTTCAAAAAAGCATTTCAATTTCCAGCTCGGCACGAATATGTCATTGCATGCCACAGATTACGGCAGTCATTTCCCGACGGTCAAAATGCGTACCTACACGCCCTATGTGCAGTTTGACGGCAAGCTCGGCAATGTTACGTATACGGTAAAAAACACCTACCTCATCTCAAAAAACAGCAATAGCAGCCGTGAGTTTCTGCGGACGAATTTTGATGTGGCGTGGCAGTTGTCCGTCGGAGAAATTTTTCTTAAAGGCGATGACATTTTCAATATCGAAAGCACCGAAATCATCCGCACTTCGGTCAGCAACGGTATTGTTTTTGACAGAGTTTTGTCGCGTATTCCGGGCTATCTCGGGGCAGGATTCCGGTATGTTTTCAAATGAAAATTCCACTCATAACTTACTCAACAGCAAGAATATGAGCATTTACACATCGAACACATCTTGAGTTTTTCATTTTCATAAATTTTCTATTAACGTGAGGTTGGTGTAAAGAAATGCCATTAAAAAATGTATCGCCTACCAAGCCTGAAAGGCTGGCTTAATTCAGCCCAACGTTTTTACGTTGGGTAAGAAACAAAATGAGTCCATCATTCAAAGCAATCCACGTGCTTTTATCTCCAAATATTTGTTAATGACCCCTAAACTAAGATTTTGCGGTTCGGTATATACCGAGTAAATCCCGTGTTTGCGAAGTTCTTGAATGATGAGTTTCTTCTCAAATTCAAATTTTTCGGCGATAATTTGGTCGTAGATTTCCTGCACATTGCCGGGGTGGGAATGTATAATCCGTTGTATTTCAGTATTTTTGAAAAACACGATGACCAGCAAATGATTTTGGGCGATACCGCGCAGGTATTTCATCTGCCGGTTTGCCGCATCAAGCGTTTCAAAATTAGTAAACAAAAGCACCAAACTTCGTTGCCCGACACTGCGTTTCACGTCTTGGTACAGATGCCCGAAATCGGTTTCAGAAAAATCGGTCTGCACGTTGTACAACACTTCCGAAATTTTTTTAAGGTGGCTTGGTTTGCTTTCGGCTTGCACTTTGTTTTCCGTTTTCACATCGAATGTCATCAGCCCCGCACGGTCGCCTTTTTTGAGGATAATGTGCGAAAGAGCCATTGCCGCATTGACCGAATAATCAAGCAAACTCAATCCGCCGAAAGGCATCTGCATCGTGCGTCCTTTGTCAACCAACATAAAAATCCGTTGCGACTTTTCGTCTTGAAACTGGTTGACCATCAATTGGTTGCGTTTCGAGGTCGCTTTCCAGTTGATTGTTCGGATATCGTCGCCCGGTACGTATTCTTTGATTTGCTCAAACTCCATCGTGTGTCCGAGTTTGCGGATTTTTTTGATGCCGCCAAGCAGAAATTCGTTTTGCAACGCCATCAATTCGTATTTCCGAAGATGGACGAACGACGGATAACACGGCAATTTTGCATTTTTTCCAAAACGGAAACGCTTCGAAATCAACCCGATAGGCGATGAAGCATACAGGTTGAGAAATCCGAAATCGTACACGCCACGGGTTTTGGGCGTGAGCGTATATTGGAAAAAAACGTTCTTTTTTGTTTCAATCGTTTTGCGGATACCAAAATTCCGCTCTTGAAACTGAAACGGCACTTCATCAATCACGTTTACATTTACACGAAAAAAATAACGATTATATAAGTCAATTTTAACAGGATTTTTATCGCCGTTCGATAGTTTTTCGGGCAAAATACGCTGTGCCTGCAACGGATTTTTCTGTCCGAAAAGCAACAGCACATCAACGGTAAACGCCACGGCAAGCAATCCCAGCAGCAAATGAACAAAATTCATTCCCTGCGGAAAAAAGAACGCCACCACGTAGCAGACAGCCACGGCAGCCATCGCGTAAAAAAAACGGTTATTGATGTATAAATTCTTCAAAATCAATCGTTTTTTAACGTGGTATTTCGATGGTTTCGAGTATCTGGCGGATAATTTCATCGGCGGTCAGGCCTTCCATTTCGCGTTCGGGCGTAACGATGATGCGGTGCCGCAACACGGCGTAACTCGCTTCTTTGATGTCTTCGGGCGTAACAAAATCCCGGCCACGGATAGCGGCAAACGATTTGGAAGCCGTCAGCAACGCCAAACTCGCACGGGGCGACGCACCGAGATACAAAAACGCATTTTCGCGGGTGTTGGCGATGATTTTCGCAATGTATTCCAAAAGATGCTCTTCTACCAAAATTTCTCTCACAAGTTCCTGATATTCTTTGAGTTGGGAAGCAGTAAGGACAGGGTTGACCACGTCCGTTTTGTCGGTTAAACGGTTGGCGTGCTGGTTTTTGATGATTTCGATTTCTTGCGAAAGATTGGGGTAGCCAACGTCAATTTTAAACAAAAAACGGTCGAGCTGGGCTTCGGGCAGGCGGTACGTGCCTTCGTGCTCTATCGGGTTTTGGGTGGCAACGACCAGAAACGGCGTTTCCATTGCATAGCGGTTGCCGTCGATGGTAATTTGGCGTTCTTCCATCACTTCAAAAAGAGCGGCTTGCGTTTTGGCTGGCGAACGGTTGATTTCGTCAATTAAGATAAAATTAGAAAAAACCGGACCGGGTTTGAACTCAAAATCCGATGTTTTCATATTGAAAACCGATGTTCCCAAAATGTCCGACGGCATCAAATCGGGTGTAAATTGGATACGGCTGAAATCAACGGCTACCGTGCGGGCGAGCAGTTTGGCAGTGATGGTTTTCGCCACGCCCGGCACGCCTTCAATCAGCACGTGTCCGTTGGAAAGCAGGGCAGCGAGCAGATGTTCCACCATACTTTCCTGACCTACAATCACTTTACCGATTTCGGTTTTTACTTGTTCAAGACTTTGGCGTAACGGCTGCATATCGAGCCGCGACTGAAATTCGGGTTGCTGTTCCATATTTTTGTGGTTTTTTCCTCACCCCCGACCCCTCTCCAAAGGAGAGGGGAGAAAAAGCCCAATGTTATTTGAGCAACTCCCTTGTCATTTGAGTGGCTCTCCTCTCCCTCATGTGAGCGAAAGCGAGGAAGTGTTAGGGGTCGGGGTGAGGTTTATTTAATTATTTTATTTAACATTTCATTTAATTTCGTAAGGTCTTTCTCGGTAAAAAGTTCCCGTTGATGTTGTAATTTTTGCATCAAATCGGTGATTTTTTGTATCGTTTCAACCGAAATTCCTGTTTTCACGTGTAATTTTTGAACAAAATTAGCGTCCCAACGTTGGGTGTCAATCATCAGTTCGGTACGTACTTTTTGCAGGAAATACTGTATTTTTTTGTCTGCCATATCCTGCGGATTTCCCTCTTGAAGGTACAGATTTCCTACGGATTTGACAAATTCAACCGATTTGTTTTGCGGTGGCTCGATAATCGGGACGATGCGTTGCCGGCGTTTGGCATTGAAAATCGCAAAAAGCAACAGCCCGCCGAGAAAAAGCCACCAGGCGTACCGCAACGGCGGATTGTCCAACACAAACCGTAATGGCGAATACGAAGGCGTTGGCGAAAAATTTCTTGAAAACCAAAGCGTTGTACGGTCGGGAAGGTATGAGAATACGTCCTGTACGTAACGTTGCGAATTGCCTTCGAGCAGGTAATAATTTGTTAAAACGAGCGGTTCGGTGTGGATATAAATATTGCCTTTGCCGTGCGGTACGCGGACGAAATTGGCTTTCGGTTGCTCGTCATAATCGCTCATCGTACCGAGAATTTCGTTTTCTTCCCCGATATAAGCAATCCCATTTCCATCGGGCAACTTGCTCATAACCAATGTGTCCGAAAGCAGCTTTGTATCTGTAAACCGAAGTTTGTAACCTTCTTGAAAATTCGTATTATATCTTTTTATAGAAAGTGTATCTAAAATATCATACGACAACCTATTATGAAAATACAACAAATCCGAACCTGAGGCGACTTTTTCTAATATTTTTTTAAAAGAAACAGCATCGTTCATATATTCTTGCACCATAAGAATATTATGCGGCTCAATACTGTCATTTTCAGAATAATACTCATACGGTGATGTTTCATACGTACTGATGCGTTGCAGTTTTTGATGCAGCAAACTGTCGGCTTCTTTATTAAAAACAAACAGTCCGAAAGACGATTTGGCTTCAACGTGAAAATTCTTCCTCCAATTGACAGGCGTTTTTTTACTGCTTTCGAGCAACGTAAGCAAGCCAATCACAAGGACAAAAAGGGCGATATATATTTTAAAGGTGTTGTTCATATTTTACTAGTAAAAATATATCCTTGTTTATTTCTCATTATTCACTTTGCTACAAACAGTTTCTGCTAAAATCACGTATAACAACGAAAGAATATCAGTCATAAATCCGTAAAATTTCAAAAAGGTATGCTCAACGGGCAAATGCAATTTTTGAGTTTACAAAATTAAAAAAAAAATTAAAACAACGGAATTTTAAAATTTTCATTTGGGCATTTGTAACACAGTCGTCGGGTACAAATATCATCATATCTATATCAGACCCTGCGGTATAAGAATTATCTGCATAACTCCCATAGAAAAGAATACAATCAGGCTTCCATTGGCAGAAAATAAAATTTTCTGTAAATTCTATAATGGCTGTCGTAACATCTTTTGGAAGATGTGTCAGCCTACTGAAATCTAAATTCATAGTTTATAATAAATTAACGGTCATTCCTATAAAAAACATTCTCCCCGAAAAGTAACGTTTTTCTTGGTTGAAATCTTTAGTATAACCTATTTTGCTCACGTTTTTGTTATCCGTAATATTGCTTATTGTGGTGTATAATACGGTATTTCTGCCAAAAACAGAAACTATTTTGTACGCATTGAAATCCAAACGGAAATACTCGGGAAGTTGTTCCGAATTGCGGTTGCCGGGCTGTAATGATATGACTCCCGAAGTGTCGGCGACACCGTAAAAAGGCGTGTACCTCTTGCCGTTTCGGTAGCTTGCGGACAAGGTGGTGCTGATTTTTGCCTTTGAAAAATAATACGTTAGATTGCTCCGCAAGATTGGACTTATATCCCTGCTGCTTTTGAATTTGCGGTACTGTGTGTCTTTTCCTTTGTTTGAAAAAAAAGCGACTGCCGATTTCCATTCCGCATTTTTAGCTATCGGGATTGTTGTCGATAGGTCTGCCCCTATTATGGTCTGCTCCGGGATTCCGTTGTCGGTAAAAATATCTTCGGCAGAAATTACCGCTTTCACAGAGCGGATTCGGTTGTGGTAGAAAGACAGCTCAAAAGGTATTCTGGAAAATCTGCCTTTGATGTCCAAAGAGGCTTGCTCAGATGTATTAAACGTAAACCCAACGGAAGGTAATACGGCATACGAAAAATTGGAATATTTCCCCAACGAAACCAAAAAAGAATACTGAGGATGAATTTGATAGCGGAATGATGATTGTACGTTCCACACATTGCGGAAATTGTTTTCAGGGGAATTGGTGTGTCTGACGGCTCCCGAGAGAAGCATTCGGGAATTGATTTTGTAC
>JAUNTM010000009.1:27996-29675 GCA_030538675.1 Capnocytophaga sp. | reverse complement strand
ATACATACCGTTGGAAAACAGTTGGAAAAAGGATTTCGTATCTTTGTAATGGTCTGCAAAATAAAGCCCTCCGCCCGACATTGTAAGCGATATATCCAATTCCTTTTTCCGTAACTCGTGTAGTGTGTATGCCTCGACCGCACCGCCCGACGAATGCCCTAAACCCAACGGAGGATTGCTTGCATACACATTTATTTTTTCCATCATTTGGGTGCTTAAAACGCTAAAAGTTCCGATTCCCGACAGTGCATCGCTCCCTTTGAAAGGTTTCGCTATCGGAACACCGTTAAGAAATAAGGGGGAATGCTGCATACTTGTCCCGCGTAAACTCAATTCGGCATTTTCGTCCGTAGCGGTCGACGAAGCAAGGTTGGAAACCGCCCTCATCACATCGCCATAGGCATTGGGGTCGGTGTACACATCTAATTTTCTGATATTGCGGACGGCAAACTCTTCCAGCAAAGGAATTTTATGCACGAGAACAACTTCTTCCAAATGAATATCATCTAATATGCTCTCTTTCAATAAAATACGAATTTCTGTAACGCCACACGGCAAACGTAAGTCTTTACCGTCATACCCAAAAGCACTAATTTTGCAGATACGGTCTGCGGTACACGGAACCTCAAAAAATCCTTTTGCATCTGTATATCCCAACACGGAATCTCTTTCCGAAAGCAGCAACGCACCTATTACGGGACTGCCGTCGGTACTTGACAGCACAAATCCTTTGGATACTTGTGCGGTAATACTGCCCACAAAAGCGAAATAAAAAAGAAGTGAAAATTTCATTATTGGAAATAAAGCATTTTTCTATAACTTTTCTATGACTACTTTATTCCTTTTAAACCAATCACTCCGAGGAAACAAAGCGACACCTTTATAAAATACTTGTTTGGCATCTGTTGTCCTTTTCTCTTTAACATAGAACTTTATAAGGTTAATGTACGTATCTTCATATCCCCACAAAAGCTCGTTGCCGTCCGTTACTTTTGAATATAATGAGATGGCTTTTTTAAAATATTCTTCCGCTTTTTTTCCGCCACCGAACATAGCAGGTGTGTACATGTCTTGTAATGCTTTTACGTAATAAAGACGCGGATTAGACGAATTTATTTTTTCAGCATTTTCTAAATATTCTGACACCTGCATTGATTCAAAAGGTGCTTTAACAAAAGAAGAAAATTTTATCAAATTGTTTTGAATTAGGGCAAGCAATACCCAATCTTCATCATTTTTTTCTTTCTGGTTTTCAATGATGAACATCGCTTCTTCTAATGCTTTTTTCCCTTCCGAATCTTGCTTTTTTATTCCATAAACATTCGCCATACGGTATTTTAAATATGCTTTTTGATAAGGCAACGTGCCTTTTTCGGCATCATAAAATGCTTGTAAGACACTTATATCACTTGCATTGAATGCCGCTGTTACGACACTGTCAATAGTGTGATTCGTGGTCTGTGCCGTAATGGCTGAATACGCAAAAAATAATGTGAAAACAACAGTTTTATTCATAACAATCCGGTTTTTAATTCAATATTATTCAAACAAATCATTTTTGTCAAGGCTGTCGATAGCGTTCTTTCTTGTGCGCAAGAAAAATACGAAATGAATAAACAGGAACATTCCCCAAATAAGGGCGGTTAAGTGTACTGCACCTACTTTTTCGTAATGCGAAT
>JAUNTM010000009.1:0-27896 GCA_030538675.1 Capnocytophaga sp. | reverse complement strand
CGAATACAAACCACAATTCCGATATACTGTTGTGTATCAAATATGTAACTAAGTGAAATCGGAAACCAATATCGTAAATAGGCAGAAATTCCCTGTCTTTTTTCCCGAAATAAAATCCGGCAGCGAACATTGCCACAGCATACAGAGTTGATGACAAAACAGTGATGACAAATGATTTGTTTTCAATTCCATAACTCAAAAAGTATCGGAACAGTAGGGTCAATACAACTGCGGTAAACGCAAATTTCAAAAGGGGTTTTGTCATTTTCATTGCTTATGATTTTAAGAGTTTTACAATTTCTTCCGAATAAAATAAGTGGATATTTCTACTGACGAAATGCCCGAAAAGCTCGTTGCCCAAGTCCGTCAGATAGTAATATTTTCTATCAGGACCTTTGTTTCCCTTTCGCAGTTCATGCTTCAGCACGCCGATGTGTTCGTATTTCCGCAAGGCTCGGTACAGGCTTTGCTCTTCGCAAGTAATGGTTTTTTGAGATTTTGTTTCCACAAATTCCTTAATTTCCTCAACGTACTTGCGGCTTTCACGAAGCGACAAGAAAATCCACAACGTAAGCTGCCCCTTCTTATACGTATCTTCCCACGATGACAAAAGAGCCGATAATTTTTCTTCGTATTTCATAATAATTCCATTTGTATTATTCAACTTGAACAGTACAAATGTGTTACTATTTTTTATACTACCAACTATTTTTCAAAAAAATGTGAGAAAGTAAAATATTTGCGTGCAAAATAAGGTTGCCATAACGCATTCTACGTAAGTTAAACACCTATTTTTGAATAAATCCCGAAAGATGACACCATCATAGAAAACGCGTGTTATGATAATGTAACTTCCGGGATTTTGAAACTGGTAAATAACGTAAGTTCGATGTAAAAGATGTTGGATATTAGCACCTTAGCCCTCACGTCATTATTATATAAAGGAAACGTTTTCCACATCTAATTTAGCCAAAGTAATTGTCAGAAATCTTTTGCTAACTCTTGAAAAAATCATCTCAGCCCATCCATAAAATTCTCAAACTCATTTTTATGTTTTTCATACTCGCTTTCGCGGATGCCAAACTCGCCGTACCAAGCGTATTCAAAAATGCGTGCCAAGCGTTGGAAACCGCTTTTTGTTTCGCTTTCGCGGATTTCAAAAGCGTACTCGCGGTTGGTTTTTTCCATAGTCCACGTAATTATTTTTTTGTCGGATAGCGTTTTGAGCATCAGCAAAAACCGGAAACGTATCGCCGACCGGTAATCGTTTTTGGTTTCGCTTTCGCGGATGGCTTTTCCGAAGTCAATCTCGTGGATATTTTCCGCCAAATCGGAAATATCAAGCGGATTGGTTTTTTTATTTTTTTTGCCGAAAAACCAGCGTCCGTTTTTGTCGAGCAAGAACCGCACGATGAAATACACCGCCGCCCCCGAAATCACTATCGCCACGAGCCGCATCAATAGCCAGCCCGATTCAGAGGAATATAATTTTGGGATATTTCCCAAAACCGAATGTATCCAATGGTTGATTTTCTTGCGGATACGCTCCAATGCCGATTCCCGCGGTTGGCTTCGTTCGTAATCAAATTCTTCGCCTGTGTAATTTCTTTTGAAACCGTCGCGAAATTCCTTTCCGTGCAAAACCGAGCTGGTATGCGGTTTTATCTGCAACAGCGAATCCACCGCATGGTAGCCTTCCAAGCGGTTGGGTTCGGCATATTCGACCACCGTGTCCACAAAGGTAGAATCCACCGGAACCTCATCGACCTGAGCGGTGAGCATTCCGGCGTAAGCCATACATATTATGGTGTGCCATTTACGCATTGCCGATGCTGTCAATCTCGTCAAACGCCTCTTTGCGGTGCAAATCCAACCGGCTGTCGTAATACATCAGTCCGTTGTTCACATATATAATATTAGAAGCGATAAGCGAAAGCAATACTGAAACTCCTTGAATAACAAAATACGCAATGCCCATACTTTCAAAAGGGTTGTTGCTGTTCACGTAACCGTCGGTCGTCGGCACGGTAAACGAACTTGTCGTAGTGATAATCATCGGGATAGAAGTTACGATACCGACAACCGTCTGTATGATAATCATTACGGTTAGCGATGAGCCGATGTATTTCCAAAATGGCGAGCCTTCGGTGGGTTGGCTGTACGAAAATTGCGAACGGATGGCGTAGCTTAGTGAACCAAAAAAGCCGCGTTCGGCATTGAAATAATCGAAAAGCGTAAAGTTGCAAATGTTAATAACTATCGGAAAGGCGATAATCATCAGGAAAATTCCGATGATGAGGAACATCAGCAAAATGGTTGTCCCGAAAACGATGAAAACCAGCGGTGTTATGATAAAAATCATTCCCAATATGAACTGCAAAAACCGAAGAGCGTTTTTCTTGATGTCCGAGAGGATTTGGTCGGTGGTGATGCTGTGATGCCCCAGTTCGGCTAACCGCTTGAGATACAGCACCGGAAACAGATAATTGAAAAACAGTAACAGCAGATACAACGCCATCACAACGAGCGTAATGATAACGAGCAATACCCAATTATCGGCGAAATATTCTTCCAACAGATAATTTTCATTTGCCATATTGCCGCCGAAAATCAACGAAAACAATTCGCGATAACCGAAAATAGTAACGGCAACCATCGCGATGAGCAAAACGCCGTTGAGCATAAAATAGTTCTTAAAATAATTCTTCCCGTAAATCTTAAAAAACGTAATCGTATCGCTGATTAGGTTGCTGAAACTTCTTTTTTTATAAAATTGAAACATTTCTTTGGTTTTTTTTATGAACAATAATAGGGTAAACAAAATAATAATAACTGATGACAAACAGTGATCCGAATATTAGTAACAGATTGATTGCCAGAGGCATCACTAATGCGTGCCGGGTTACGTAACCTTCAATAACGCCCGCAATAATGGTAAACGGCAGTGTGCTGAGAAATATTTTAAACGCCCCTTTAAATCCGTTTTTGAACGATTGAAACCGAGTGAGTGTACCGGGGAACAATAGCGAAGCCCCGAGCATCAATCCGGCAGCGGCTTCGACCACCATCGAGAAAATCTCAAACGTACCGTGCAACCAAATGCCTCTCGCACTCGCTGCCAACGCTCCGTATTCGTGGAAAAAATACTGGAATGTCCCCACCATAATCGCGTTGTACATCAAAATAAACAGCGTACCCACACCGCCAAACACACCGTAAATGAACAGTTTCGCCCCTACTTGTATGTTGTTGAAAATAATGGCGAACGACATTCCCCACTCCGAATCTTGCTGGTATACGCCCACCGCATTGTTATTTTTGATATTTTCGATGGTCATATCCACATAGCCTTGTCCGAGAATGACTTTAGCAAATTCTTTATCGTAAAATGAAGAAATAAATCCGATAAGTATGAATAACGTGAAAAATCCGAAGGCAAAATACAAATACCGCCGGTTTTCGTACATCAACAGCGGTACTTCTGTTTTAAAAAAATGCAGAAACCGGTTGCGTTCGATGCGTCGGGTTTTGTATATTTTTTGGAAAACCTGCGAAGCTAAGTGGTTGAGGTACACCGTCGTATTGCTTTTCGGATAATACGTCTGCGAATACGAAAGGTCATTGACCAGCGAAATGTACATAGAAGAAAGCTCGTCCGGATTTTTTTTACAAATTCCGCCGATGACTTGCTCAACTTCCAGCCATTTTTCTTTATTTTGCCTTATGAAAACCACTTCCCTCATATCGGGGCTAAAATTACAAAAAAATGTCAAACATTGCTATCACAACGTCACAAAATGTTAATGTAAACTTCAAAATTGCCAGCGTAGGCGACCGGATGTTGGCATTTGCCATTGATATGCTGGTAAAAATAGCGTATGCAATAGTGCTGTACATTATTGTTTTTAAGATTTTTGATTTGGGTGGTTTTTTAATAGAAGTTGATTTTCTGTCGATTTACGCTTTGTGGCTCATTTTATTACTGCCTTTTTTCTTTTACACGTTAGTTTCCGAAAGCCTGATGGAAGGACAAACGCTCGGCAAAAAAGCCTTGAAAATCAAAGTGGTAAAAATCGACGGTTATCAGGCACATTTCGGCGATTATTTGATGCGGTGGTTTTTCCGCCTCATTGACGTGCTTTTCAGCTCGGGCGTGGTGGGGATTTTGTCGGTTATTTTAACCAAAAGAGGACAGCGTTTGGGCGACATCGTAGCGGGAACGTCCGTTATTTCGCTCAAAAACAACATCAATATTTCGCACACGATTTTGGAAAACATCGGGCAGGAATACCGTCCGCAGTTCGGGCAGGTCATCGCCTTTTCCGACAACGACATGCGGATTATTAAGGATAATTTCCGAAAGGCCGTCCGTACCCGCGACTACCGCACCATACACAAGCTCTCCGAAAAAATCCAATCCATATTAAACATCCGCATTCCCGAAGGACACACCGAAATGTCGTTTATCGAAACAATAATTAAGGATTACAATTTTTATACGGGAATGAGTTCGTAGTTTGTCGTCAGACGCAATTCACGGACACATTCGGTAAGCAAAAATAGGGTGTTACAGCCATTTAAAAACAAGGAAGGATTATGCACTTCAAGAAATATTAACAACAAGACTTCGGAAAGTAATCAAAAAAAACATAACTTTGCCCTTTATTAATAACAAAAGAAGTATTTTTACTATGAAAAACATTCTATTAACTGCCGTAGCCGTACTCTCGGCGACCGTGGCTGTTGCCCAACTCAAGACCCCCGACGCAAGTCCGCGCTCAGTAGTAACCCAGCAAGTAGGGCTCACCGACATTGAAGTCGTATATTCACGCCCGTCAGTAAAAGGACGTACCGTATTTGGCGATTTAGTTCCTTACGGAAAATTGTGGCGCACGGGAGCCAATGCTGCTACCGTCATTGAATTTTCAACCGATGTGGAATTTGGAGGAACAAAAGTAAAAGGCGGAAAATACGCACTTTACACCGTGCCGAATGCCAATGAATGGAAAGTCCTGCTCTATGACGAAACCCAAATCTGGGGCGACCCGGGCAAAAATTATGACCCTGCCAAAGTTGTTGCCGAAATGACCGTAAAACCTCAAACCCTCAGTCCGCGCGTGGAAACCTTTACTATCGGGTTTGACGACCTCAAAAACAATGATGCCAACTTGGTACTAGCCTGGGATAACGTAATTGTCAAAGCCCCCATCAAAGTAAACACCCGCGAAGCTGTGGTAAAAAGCATTAACAATACGATGTCTGGACCTACTGCAAGCGATTATTTCAGAGCGGCTACGTATTATCACGAAGAAAAAATAGATGCCGACAAAGCGCTCGAATGGGCAACCAAAGCCGTTGAACTCAACCCGAAAGCGTATTGGATGCTGAAACTGAAATCGGATACACAAGCCGCCAAAAAAGATTATAAAAACGCCGTGAAAACAGCCGAAAAAGCCCTCGATGCCGCCCAAAAAGCAGGTAATGAGGCGTACGCCAAAATGGTGCAAAACAACATCAACGATTGGAAAAAGAAATAAGTACGCAATAGCATTACAAAAAGAGAAGCTGTCCGAAAAGGGCAGCTTTTTTTGTTGACAAACGGCGTTATTTACCTTTTTTAGCTAAAAGTATCGCACCTGCAAGTACGCCTACCGCACCTAAGCCCATGTACAGATAGCCTTGCATTTTAGAATCTTTGTCCTCTGCTTTAATCTCCAGATTTCCAATTTCGATACCTTTTGAGCTGCCGTCAATAGTTTGGTAGCCTTTGTAACCACCGTACACGCCTGCTATCATAAGCACAATTCCAATAATTTTTTTCATATGTAACTATTTTTTCATGTTAGATGCGAAAGATATAAATATTTTTTGGTTAAACCAACTATTTTCCTGAAATAAAACAACATTTATTAATAAACAACTATTTTCTTAACAAATACAAAATATAACCCTTTAAAATCAAACGCACTACTCATTCTCCACGGACAGCGATTTTGTTTCATTTACGTTCCGTAAAATTAGATTAATCAGAAAATAAATGTATTTTTGCATTTAAAATGAGTCTAAATTAAAACCTATCGACATGAATACAATGCCGACAACTACCAAAACCACACTCGCCCAACTCAAAAAGGGAGAAAAGTCTGTGATAAGTACAATAGATATAGAACACATTCCTTTGAAACTTATCGAACTTGGTTGTTTGCCCGGCAGTGAAGTAGAAATGATACAAAAAGCACCGTTTGGCGACCCGATTTATATTCATATTAATGACTCCTACTTGTCGATACGGAAAGAAATGGCATTACTAATCGAAATAGAAAAGGTAAATGAGTAGTAATACAATCAAAGTCGCCTTGATAGGCAATCCTAATACAGGTAAAACTTCTATTTTCAACGCTTTGACAGGGCTTCACCAGAAAGTAGCCAATTATCCGGGGATCACTGTCGAGAAAAAAATAGGACAGTGCAAATTACCCAATCACCAAAAAGCGGACATTATAGATTTGCCCGGCTCGTACAGCCTCAATGCCAGCTCTTTGGACGAAAATGTTGCCGTAGGGACGCTTCTCAACCGCCATAACCTTTATTATCCTGATGTGGTTTTGGTCATTGCCGACGTGGAGAATTTGAAACAAAACCTACTGATTTTCACACAAATAAAAGACTTGCAAATCCCTACCGTATTGGTTGTCAACATGGCTGACCAAATGCAGAAGCAGGGCATCGCGATAGATGTGGAAAATCTTGAAAAAGAATTGCACACAAAGGTCATCCTCACAAGTACCCGTACCATGCAAGGTATCGACGAGCTAAAACAAACTATTGTCGGTTACAAAGCGTTATCGCTTGAACCTTGCGTAGATATATCACGGTTGGACACGGCCTATTTCACGCAGTTGAAAACAAAATTTCCTTCCGAAAACACATACAAACTTTGGCTCATCATCTCGCATAATGTCGATTTTATCGAATCGGTCAAAGAAGTAGACCTTGGCGGAACACAACACACCAAAAGCGACAGCGAAATCAAACGGATGAAGCAAAAAGAAACCATCATCCGATACCAATTCATAAATAATGTTTTGAAAAAAACATATCAAATCGACTACTCCAAAGCCAAAACGCTGCGGGCATCGCTTGACCGTATTTTGATGCACAAGGTGTGGGGATATGTTATTTTTGCATCCATATTACTGCTGATGTTCCAAGCAATTTACGAATGGAGTGCGTATCCTATGGATTTGATTGACGAATGGTTTGGGCTGCTTTCGCATTGGACTTCCGAAATGCTTCCTGCAGGTGCTTTGAATGATTTGATTTCGAGTGGTATTATCCCGGGCATTGGAGGAATTGTGATATTTATTCCGCAGATAGCGATGCTTTTTCTTTTTATAGCCTTGCTTGAGGAGAGTGGTTATATGAGCCGTGTGGTATTTTTGATGGACAATATCATGCGTCGGTTCGGGCTTAGCGGTAAGAGTGTCGTACCCCTGATTTCGGGGGCGGCTTGTGCGATTCCCGCAGTGATGGTCGCACGCAATATAGAGAATTGGAAAGAACGCCTTATCACGATATTAGTAACTCCTTTTATGACTTGTTCGGCAAGACTTCCTGTATATTTGATTATCATTGCACTGGTTATCCCCGAGGGAAATTTCCTTTTCATAAGTTATAAAGCATTGACGCTGTTTTCGTTATATTTCCTTGGGTTTGCGGCAGCACTTTTGTCGGCATTTATTCTTGATAAAGTACTGAAGATGCCAAAGAACAAGAGTTTTTTTGTGGCTGAGATGCCGGGCTATAAGCGTCCGCTATTGCGTAATGTATTGATTACGGTGTACGAAAAAACCAAAAGTTTTGTGTTCGGTGCGGGGAAAATCATTCTTGCGATATCGGTATTGCTGTGGTTTTTGGGGACGCACGGTATCGGTCAGGCGTATCATAATGCCGATGAACACATTGCCCAAATGGCAGAAAATCAAGGCTGGGATGAAGCGGAAACCGAACATTATTTGGAATCCTACAAATTGGAAAATTCCCTTTTGGGAAATTTAGGAAAGACCATCGAGCCTGTTTTTCGTCCGTTGGGGTATGATTGGAAGATCAGCATTGGCGTACTTTCGTCATTCGCTGCCCGCGAGGTGTTCATCAGTACGCTTGCTTCGGTGTACAGCTTAGGAGGCGATCTTGACATAGAAGATGACGAGGGACAAAAAACCATTTTGAACAAAATGCGTAGCGAAAAGCGTGCCGATGGTTCAGCCGTTTTTACCCTCGGTACGGGAATGTCGCTATTACTTTTTTATGCTTTTGCAATGCAGTGCCTCAGCACGCTGGCTATCGTCCGAAGGGAGACCAACAGTTGGAAATGGACTGCCATACAATGGACATTCATGGGGGCATTGGCATACCTCAGCGCGATGTTGGCGTATCTGTGTTTGTAGTTTTTGATGAAAATTCAGGATTCTCAACCAAATCCGGTATCCATAATACATTTTTGAAATCAATAATGCAATCATCAACAACTGTAACCCCTTCACTTTCAAGCAATTGTTGCATCAGGTTTGTTCCTTGAAAATGATGTTTTCCGGTGAGCATTCCATTTCTGTTTACCACTCTATGGGCAGGTACATCATCCCGACCGTGTGCAGCATTCATTGCCCAACCGACCATGCGTGCCGACCGTACCGCTCCCAATGCCTTGGCAATAGCCCCATAGGTAGTAACATGCCCGTAAGGAATCTGGCGTACGACAGCATACACACGCTCAAAAAATGAAATATCCTCTTCTTTCATAGTAATTTACAAATAGAAATAACAGCTACTGTTCCCGTAATTAACGCAATGATAAAATTAATATTGCGGGTAATGAATTGTAACTTATCTTCCAGCTTTTTGAAAAGCCGTATGTACACCAAAAATGCCAGAAAAGTTCCCGTCGCAGCCGCTATCGAAAATAAGAATACCGAAAATTCGAGCGAGCCTACCCATAACCGCTGTGTAAGCGAAAAACCAACAAAAGCATAATACGGAATCGGAAACAGGTTGAGTGCCGAAAGTGTCATTCCATGCATGAAATGATTGCTCCTGCTTTTGACATATTCATTGGGTACTTTGCGGTTGGATTTTATCCCTGAAAATATAAAAAACAGCGTAAGTAAGACAAATATTACCGCACCTGCCACCCTAAGATGATGTTCTATATCGGGATGGCTAAGCACGTATTTGGCAAAGTAAACTCCCGTAAAACTCTGAAAAAATACAATAAACGAAGCGCCGCCGGCAAAGATCAATGCTGCTTTTTTGCCGCGCAACACGCTAAGTTTCGCAACCGACATGTTGAGCATTCCGGGCGGAATAACCCCCACGAATGAAGACAATAAGCCGATGATGACGATGAGTAGTATTACCATTGAAAATACAAATTCGTCAAAAATAAGAATTCTATTTCAATACGAAGCTTATTTTATCCAAATAATAGGTCTTTTGTTCGAATTTACGGTTATTTGTGATATTACGATTGTTTTTTAAGCCGTATTGTCCATTCAAAATCAAATATAGAAACAATTTCGCCCTGCTCGTCCGTTCCCACGGATTGCAACCAAAACACCTGCCCCTCGCCCGTAGCAACCGCCTTGTCAATATGCGGTTGTAGCGCACTGCCCTGCCGGCATACAAAACGAATGCGGCCTGTCGCTTTTTTGCTAAAAACAGCTTTGTTCTGGGCCACCAACATTGATATTTTATAGCCGCTCTGTGCAATCGCCCGCATTACCAGCACGCCTGTTGCCAACTCAGCTGCCATACCTTGTACTGCCCAAAACATCGACCGGAACGGGTTTTGGTTTGCCCAACGATGCTTTACGCTGACCTCCACTTTCTCCTGAGTTATTTCGGTAACGCGTACACCGCACCACCATACCGAAGGCAGCTTCATAAAATTAAACCAATTGACTTTTGAAGGAATAAATTGCATGAGAATATAATTTGTGCCAAGATAATGATTTTTTGGGAAATACGCTAATTCACCATGTGTTGAAAAATTCTTTTTTATAGCTCTCAAAACACTGATTTCTTTCCTCCGTAATTAAAATACACTATATTTACGCTCGTTTTTACACATTAAAATCTATTTCCCTATCGGAAAATATATGAAGGCATTTCTTAAAAAAAAACATATCGAAATCAGCTTACGGCGTTATGGTATCGATGCGCTCAATGCTATGGCATTGGGGCTGTTCGGCTCGTTGATTATTGGTTTAATTCTCAAAAACATTGGCATTTGGATGCGGTTTGACTGGCTCGTTGAGGCTGGCACCCAAGCACAATCGGCTATGGGAGCTGCCATAGGGGCTTGCGTTGCATATTCGCTCAAAGCGCCCATATTAGTGCTTGGGGCAGCTTCGGCAGTAGGTTTGGCAGGCGCCGCATTAGGCGGTCCCGTGGGGTGCTTTGTGTCGGTGCTTATTTGCGCTGAATGCGGCAAATTGGTAAGCAAAACCACGGCTATCGACATCATTGTAACGCCTTTGGTTACGATCGGCATCGGGCTTGCCGTAGCCCAACTCACGGGCAGCTCGATACAGTGGGCGATGACCGAAATTGGGAATTTCATCGGTTGGGCGGTCGAGCTTCATCCATTGGTAATGGGCGCTGTCCTTGCCGTGGTCATGGGAATACTCTTAACGCTTCCTGTTTCAAGTGCGGCTATTGCCATCTCTCTTTCGCTTAGCGGATTGGCGGCTGGGGCGGCTACGGTAGGCTGTTGTGCACAAATGGTAGGATTTGCCGTTATGGGATATAGAGAAAATAAATTATCCGGATTGCTCAGCATCGGACTGGGAACAAGCATGTTGCAAATGCCAAATATCATCAAAAATTGGAAAATATGGATACCGCCAATTGCCGTAAGTGCCATATTAGGACCTTTATCCATTTTGGTATTTGACATGCAGAACATCCCCTCGGGGGCCGGCATGGGTACAAGCGGACTGGTCGGGCAAATAGGCACTTTCGATGCTATGGGAAGCTCCTCAAGCGTCCTGTTTTCGGTATTGTTACTCCATTTTATAGCACCTGCATTGCTTTGCGGTTTGCTCGGGCAATGGTTTCGCCACAAAGGCTGGATAAAAGAAGGCGACCTGAAATTACAATAGAAAACCTTGCCAGCAATACCGTTTTACATCATATATTTACGGAATGATTTCCACCACCGGTCGGGAATATTCCCCTGTATCGCCTGCTCGTATTCCGACGGATTGCAAGGAATAAGCCCGATAGGAAAATGATTGCTGTTGGACTTTGGGTCTTCACCCGCTTTGAGCCACCACCGATTGGTAAGCCGGCTTTGGTAAAATATGATTTCATAGTCATCTACCAATACGATGTGTTTGATATAATTCGCATTGTCCGTATTGGGTAATTCGGGAATACGGAAGTTACATCCTTCGCAAAAATACCACACAACCTGAGCGGTCAACTGCATTGCCAAAGCCGTCGCCGGGATATCAAAAACCCCAAATACCTGCACATTATTACTGATGCCTGCATAACGGGCAAGAGAACAAATCTCCCGATTGGAAAATCCGTTTACATATCCGTTTTCTACATTTATATCCTTTGCTTGCACACTGCTCATATCCAAACTCACGAGGTCGGCATCGCGCAAAGCAGGCTCGGCCATACTTATATCATTCGACACATTGCCCAATCGATGTACCTCAAAAAGCATTTTGTCCATCAAATCAAGCTCTTCTTGTGCGACGTAATAACTCTGATAGCCAATGTTGGTAAAATCATGCAAATTGGTCGGAGGAACTGATAAAATTTGGCTCATGTACGAATGGTCTGAAAAAAGTTCACCCCCATGCGTAAAATCAAAACGAGCATCAATACTCACCATATTGACCATTTGTTCAAGCAAGTCAAATCCCCGATACAACCCATACGTAAAACGCTGACTTCCACCTACAAATATCGGAATTATTTTTCTCTTAACAAGAAATGCCACCAATTCCTTAATCGCATAATTGGTGTCAGAGTCTTGCTCACTGATGATGAGGTTGCCCAAATCAACCATTCGCCATTGCCAATTCCCCGCATAAAGTTCATACCATTGCTTGCGAAAACGCATCAATTCATCCGGCTGATTTTCAAGTCCGATCAAGGCAATTTGCACCTCATCAAGATTAGGAATTCCCCTTTCGGGAGAATGCACATCCATAATTCCACCGATTTGTTGCGGATGGTAATGAACCGTTTCGTCCAAAAAAACAGGTTGTAAAAAGGCAAGTGGCATACATTGAAATTTACGCCAAAACTACATCTTTTTTTGGTTTCGGACAAAAAATATTACTCTGCAAAAAGCCACTCGTCAGGAATATGACTTTCAGGAAAACGGATGCCCGACACGCCAACATCCAGCACTTCGCCCATATAATCCTCAAAATAAAGCACTTCTATTTTGTGAAATCCTTTTTCAAGAGCGATGATGCCTTCCCTACGCCTCGGGCTGTGTCCGCCGTCATTATTCACAACCGTTTGTCCGCCGATTTTGAGTACCGAACCGTCATCGGAATAGGTGTAAAAGCGGTAAAAAGCCGTCTCGGGAACGCGTATGTAACCCGAAAAAACAAATGCAAAGCGGTCGTTTGTTTCCGCTCCGGCAATCGAAAAATTATTCAGAACGCCTTGTTTTTTGAATGTCATCGTTGGAATGTCGTTCACGGTACGGATTTTCTTTCCTTCGTAATAACGATACGAAATTCCGTTCTTTTTAGGATTGATTTTCAATGATTTGACAATTTTTGTGTCGGATTGTATCTTTCCTAACCCCGACGGATAATGAAAATCCAATGAGCGACCTTCGGGCGTAGCTACCCACGATTGGAAACCGAAGTTTCCTTCTTCCAAAACGATAATGCGTCCGCCTCTCGGCAAATGTCCGTACGCATCGGCACCGCTGCAATTGCCATAAGCGAGGGCGATATTTTGGTGGATTCCGATGTAATTATTGTTGTGGTCGTGTCCGACGAAAGTCGCCATCACGTCTTTTTTCTCGAGAAACGAAGCAAAAAATCCCGAATTGACACTCGCCGACGATACGCCTTCTTCGGTATTGCCGACGGTGGTCGGGGCGTCCTTCACTTCGGCGTATTCGGGCAGCGGAATGTGGAAAAAAGCCAGCGATGGCAATGGTGAGCCACCGTTGGAAGCCGTCAGCCGGTCGCTTTGGGAGCGATACCATTGCAGTTGGTCGAATTTCATCCAGTCGTATTTCCCAAACTGCGGGTTTTGCGTATAATCCAGACTGTCAAACAGATAGAATGCGGCGGCTGTTTTTCCGTTTCGTCCGTTGGCGGTAATGACACAATTCCCTACGCCTGTTACCGTTCCTTTTTCGCCGGTGAAATGGGGAAATTTCTTCAGAAAATCAAAAATTTCCGTTTTTGAAACGCCTTGTTCTTCATCGTGGTTGCCGAACGTTACCGACCAGGGAGTGTTGTAATTTTCAAGTATTTGGGCGAGCAATTCCCACGTGCCGAGGGTGTCCGCGCCGGTAACGACATCGCCAGTGATGACGATGTAATCGGGTTTTTCCGCCGTGATGACCGACTGCAAAACCGCCAGCGTGGTGCGGTATTTCGGGGCGTTGTTGTCTAAATGCAAATCGGTGAATTGGGCAATTTTCAGCGTGCCGTCTGCATTGAAATCCAGTTGGGCGGAAGCCGTCAGCCAAAACCCGAAAACGATGATGGCGAGTGTGATTTTTTTTGTCATATCAATAAAAAACATTGGTTTCGATTTGCAAAGTTATCATTTGCAACGGATTGGTTACGGTTTTTATTTCGCTGCTGCGGATGACCCAACTCCGTGGTTTCAGCACGAATAACGAACGTGATTTGCCGTCGGGCTGGATAAATTCCAATTCGTACCGGAATTCGTTTTTGAAGGAGGAAGCAAGCTGTTCCATTTCGGCTTTCAGCGAAAGCGGCACCGTCCCGATAATGACGTAATTACGGCGAACTAATTGACTGACAGCATCTTTGCTTGCCGAAATATGAGCGGAAGTTTCCAATCGGGCTATCCCGAACGGGAAGTCGGTTTTGGTTTTCACAAATGTTTTGGTTTCCGTCAAAAAGCAATCATCGGCGATGCGGTGGGTGTATTGCACATCGTGCGGAATGGTTTTGATGTCGGTATTGGGATTGGCAACGCCGTTTTTGTCAAGGTATGCTCCTCTTCGTTTTTGTGTGATGATTGCCGTTCCTTCGGCGATAGTTCCGCTATATCGGTTTAAACCGAAAAATGGAATGCCTTTTTGTTTATCAGCAATATAACTGTTAAAATTTCGCGATGACTGAACATCTGTCTGGGTTTTGTCGAGCAACGTAAGGTGGCTTTCTTTTCCTTCGAGTTCTTCGTTTATTCGTTCATAAACGGCTGTTTCGCTCGGAATGGCTTCTTCTGAAAAAGTTGAAAAGAAATGGATTTGAGCGGTGTTTTCTTTAATGGGGTCGGGAATTTTCGTTACGGGCGGTTTGGGTGGTTCGGGTTCACTGCCCGGCGAATCGCTGCCGCAAGATACCGCAAAAAACAGCGTTGTTACGGTAAGAATTTTTAAAAATGGTTTCATTTGCTTTTATACTATTGATTATATGTAACTTATAAATATTATTTTTCTTTTGTCTTGAAACAAAAGAAAGAAAAATTCAAGAATGTTTTAAGGCAATTGCTTCGCACCGCTACGAAAAGTTCGGCTCGTCCGTTTTTTGGCAAAAACGCAAACGCCAGAACTTTTCTACGCTATTGCTCAAAAACATTCGTGCTGTACGCAAGTATAGCGTACTATATCATCCGTTCATTATTTCTGATATTCTAAAATTGAAATGACGGGATAGTGGTCGGAAATTCGGACGCTGTGCAGGGTTCGGGTTTCGATGCGCTTCCATTTTCCTTTCGGATATGAAAAAATGTAATCGAGCTTACTGCCGATGTAGCCGTGGTCAGCCCCGAACGTACCGCTATCGTCGGTTTGGTTATCGAAATTTTTAACGATTTCGGTAATGAGTGGCGAATAGGGGTCGGCATTGAAATCGCCTGTAAAAATGATGGGCGTTGTTCCGTCCGTAACATTTTGCGTGAGCATCGGTTGCAATTGCTCATACGCCTTATCAGGAGAAATGCGGTGGTCGATGTGGGTGTTGAGCAGACGCATCTTGAAATTGCCGGGCAACATCAGTTCGGTAACAAGCCCGACGCGTTGGTCGGAACCGCCGCCGGCTTTCATAATGGGAAGCTCGGTGTAATGCGATGCCGTAATGGGGAATCTGCTCAGTACGGCATTTCCGTATTCGCCGTCGTCTTTTTGGTACGCCGGGGCGAAATACGAGAACATTCCCGTGGCAGCGGCAATCTCAAGGACGACATCTCGTTGCTGCATACGGCTGGTGCGGACTTCTACTTCTTGAAAACCGACCACATCGGGATTTTCGTCCAAAATAAGCTGCACGAACGGACGGATGTTAAAATCGGGTTCGATACTGCGGATGTTAAGCGTCATCGCTTTGACGGTTACGTTTTGCGAAATGCCTTGCGTAAGAAGGCAAATCCCGAAGGCTAAGGATAGGATTTTTTTCATATTTGGTTTTGTTGGTGATTGTGTTTAAATAATCGGGTGAACCTTGACAAATTTTTAATAACGGTACTCTTTGATTTCATTTTTTGCTTTTTGGAATTATTCAACAACTTCTTCTTCTATCCACCTTACGGGGTAAATGATGATTTTTTTATTCCTCCCAACAATTTCAATCACATAAGTAACATATTTTGTATTTCTTCCCGGCCCGAGAATATCTGTATTTGCGATAGGTGCTCTCACTGGTTGTCCTTCTCGGTTACGAAAAATCGTAGTTCCGGGAAAAAGCCGCTTTAATGTAGCAAAATTCTTTTTTTTCCACTCTGCATCTATGGAATCTATTTTTTCGATAGGGCTTACTTTGAAACGAGATAATGCCGAATGTGATAATGTGTCTGAAACCGAACCATCTTCATACACAAAATGACCTTCAGGATATGAGAAATTGATGACATAACCCGCCCTTGAGGTTATGTATGACATATCATCTCTATTCCTATCTAAAAGAAAATATAAAGTATCTTTCTGATATTCTTCTTCGTACAGCCCTAATTCTGTAGGCTCTTTATGTTTTACTTTTAGAGGTCTTTTAGCATCTGTACACGACAAAAACAACAAAAGAAAAACAGAAATGAGTTTAATTATTACATTCTTTGGTTTCATTTTTAGCTTGTATAATCGATTCATATGATTCTATTCTTTTCTCGTATGGAAGGGCTTCATAAGCCTTCGTGGCTTCTAATCCTGTCCAAGAAATATTTGTATAAAATTTATAAGGATACTTGTTTTTATTAAAATCCGCAAGAGCTTTACTCATCGTATTAATATATTTCTGTGCCATCAGTTCGCGTTGTATAGAAGTAGGGTGACCTGTCTCATAAGAATATTGTATATATACTTCATACATAGCGTAAAAACGCTCTGACAGCACTTGCAAATAATCATCCCACCCTTCAGCAGATATATGATTTGTATTCACATGAGGCAAATTAGACACTTCGAGTAGTTTTCTGTATATTTCAGCATGTATCATTTCATGAATAAGAGCGAAACCAAGTAAAATAGTCGATGTGTTACCTACATTAGCATCCGACTTTTTATCAGCATTAAAAATAATTTCTATAATATAGTTCTTTGGAGAAACGGTTATTGCAGTAGATGAGGTATGTCCTTTATAATTTTCACTAAAATTATCGTCCGATTTTAGTTTTAAAAAACCTACCTCACCGTCTTTCAAAAAACTTTTTAGATAGCCCGATACATCATTTGATGTTCTAAAAAAGTTGATATACACACATTTCAATCTCGGATTATTCCAAAAACTCGGGTCTAACAATATACGGTGTTTGAAATCCACCTCGCCGCCCTCTATTACTGCTTTTACGGCTTCTTTGGAAAAAGCAACGGCTTCTTTGGAATAGTTGTTTTCTCTGACAAATCTACAAATCTGTGCGTAGAGTTCTTTATTGCTTTTTAAGTACAACTCTTCTATTGTGCTAAGTTCCAGTAAGTTTGCAACTCCTGCCGTTTCGTTTGTTTGGCAGGAACAATCAAAATAGTTAGTGTCTGCCGAAGAGATATAGGCAGGCTGTCTTTCAGGCGATAAAGTCATTTTTTCATATTGGCACTCACAATCCATATCCGCCGGCACTGTATTTCCTGCAGACTCAAAAAATGAATCGGGGATGATGACACTGAAGTTTTCGTCAGGGTCGTTTGGCGAAACTTCATCTTCGCATACACAGGTCTTGTCTTTGTTATTATCATCGCCTTCGCTATCTTTTGCAAAATGGGAATACTTCCGTCTTAGGTCGCACTTGCATTTTCTCCATTTAAACAAGCTTCCTATCCCATTTCCTATTTTTTTAATTCCCGTCCAAATATTCCCCAAAAAACCACCTACATTCCAACCACGAGTTCCCGAATTCCCATGATGATGGTTGTTTTTATAATTCGGATTGGGTGTCCATGTGGTAGTCCACCCACCCGTGCTAAGATTGGTATAATATGTTTGAATACTGTTTCCGTAGTTTAAAAATCTGACCAAATTAGGCGTTCCCGTTTGTCCGTTTGTCCCGGTGCTGAAAGCCAGTATATCATACACAGGGATAGAACTTTCCGCGCTATTTCCGTTTTGACAAGAACCACGTTGGCTACGGATGACTGCTGCTATTTCTGGGTTTTTTACGATCTCCTCAACAGACAAATGTTTTGCTACCGCTACGGAATAAGTTGTAATTCCTTCTTCCGATACGATAACCGTAGTCTCGGATTCGAGCAAATTATCTATCGGATTTGAAAGTCCTCCGCCTTTCTTTGTTTCTGATGACAATTTTAAAATCGAGTCATTCAGTATTTGTTTAAAATAATCGGGAATTTCCGAGGTGTTGATAACCCATAGGCTGTCCGTCTGGGGCATTTCTCCGGAAACCGGATTTTCCTGTCCGCCGCCAAAATCCCGCTCGCAAGCCAAAAACCCGGCTAAAAGAGCCAGAACAAAAGCTATTCTTGAAAATAATATTGTTTTCATACAGAACCTATTTTGACGCTAAACCGTTGCAATTTAGTTATTTACACCGTAAAAAGCAAATGTTTTAACAAATGGAACTTTTGAAAACACCTTAGCCACCCTTGCACAAAGCAACTAAGGTGTTTATTTAATGCTATTTCGACATAATAAATCATTGAATATTAGCATCTTAAACCTCACCCCCAACCCCTCTCCTTTGGAGAGGGGAGCCACTCGGATACCATTGAGCTTTTTCTCCCCTCTCCTTTGGAGAGGGGCGGGGGTGAGGTTGTTAACACATTGATTTACAATATTTTTTATGTCGAACACACGTTATTTAATACCCCACATTCTGTTTCAAGTTTTTCCCTTGCGTTCTAAAGCGTTCCGGAATGGGGAAAACGTGGTTTACCTGCGGATTGAAAACCCTTGCGGGGAATATTTCAACCTCGTTTATACCGATGATATTGCCTGCGGTATCGTATTGCGGACTCACCCCGTGCAACGGTTGTTGTAATTTATCAAAATCTTTCCAACGTACCAAATCAACAAAACGGCTCGGAAGGAACTCGAATGCCAATTCGCAACGGCGTTCGTTTTTGAGTTGGTCTTTGGTAGCGGCACTATTTTCGGGCAGTCCGGCACGTTTGCGGATTTGGTTCAAAAGAGAAACCGCTTCGGCATTTCCTTCGCCACGAGACCAAATTAAGGCTTCGGCACGCATCAGCACGATGTCGGCATACCGCAATATCGGTAATCCCATTCGGGTGGAAGCGTTGTTGCCGTTCGCATTAACGCTTGTTCCGGCGGCGTTGGCTTCTCTGAACGGATGCATCCATTTACGGAACGTCATTCCCGAAGTACTTGAGATTTCTCTCGGACTTACGCCGAAAAAGATATTCCTGCCTATAAACTGAATACTGCTGCCCGGGTAGAGAATAGTCGCATCTCTGCGGATGTCGCCACTCTCGTAAGCCTTGTACAATTCCAGCGTAGGCTGAAAATAGCCCCACGTATTGTACAGCCCGTAGCCACCGTTTTGGAACGACATTCCGGCAAATTTCGGGCCGTCATTGGCATTGCCCAACATAGAGAAAATATATTCCGAACTGAAATTATTCGCTTCGGAAAACAACGTGGTAAAATCCGGATAGAGCGAACGGGCATCGGCACCGCCCAAATTCATTATCCGCTGTGTCATATCAAGAACCACATCGTAATATTTCGCATCGTACTGGGCAGCGTAAAGAGCGGCACGGGCAGCAAATCCCCACGCGGCGGCTTTGTGCGGACGGCCTTTGTCAGCATCGCTTATTTGCGAATATAAAGGAAGTAAATCACCCGCTTTGGCCATATCATCAATAATCATATCGTAATTCTCGATGACGGAAGCCGGACGCTCTTTGTCCAATTCTTCCACCGGCGTAAGTTCCGTGATGATGGGAATACCACCGTTTACGCTGTTATCGCCGTACCAGGGAGCTAACCACAGGTACGAGAATCCCCGCCAAAAATGAGCCTCTGCGATAACGTTGTTTTTCACATCAGCGCTGATTTCCATTTCCGGCACATTACGAAAAATGTCATTCGCCGAAGCGATGATTTGATACATTCGCGGCCAATTCTGAATCCAGTCGCGTTCGGTAGAAGCCGTCATTTTAAAGGCTTTGATTTGGTCGCCTTGAGCCTGCGGCCGTCCCGTAACCAAGTTGTCGCTGCAGTTCTCAAACCACATATGCCCCCTGCCGTCAATACCTTCTCTTGCCGTCCAATTGGTCAAGGCATTGCGTGCCGAAATGGCATCTTCTTCCGTTTTCCAAAAATTTTCCGACGTCGGCTGTCCGTACTGCGTATGGTCAAGAAATTTCTGACATCCTGCCGTCGCAAAAACCGACAGCACCGTAACTATAATGTATGATATTTTCATTGTAAATTCGTTTTTTTAATTAAAAATTGATATTGATGCCCATACTGTAGGTTCTCGATACGGGATAATTGCCCACATCTACGCCGAAATTGCCCACTTCGGGGTCAAACCCTGTGTATTTGGTAAAAGTCAGCATATTTTCCCCGTTGAGATAAATCCGCATCTTAGTACCGCTCATTTTCCATTGTTGCATAAGAGCCTCCGGAAGCGTATAGCCGAGCGTTACGTTTTTGAGCCGCAGATAGCTTCCGTCTTCCAAAAAGAAATCGGAAGGATTGCCGTAATTTCCGTTATCATCATTGAGGAAACCCATTCGGGGAATGCCTGAATTGGGGTTGTATTCCCACGAGTTGGTTACGTCGGCAAGCATAAAGCTCTCGCCCCGCCCGGTAAGCCCGAACGCCTTGAACTGGTTATACACTTCCACACCCGACACGCCTTGGAAAAACAACGAAAAGTCGATGCCTTTGAAATTCACACCGCCGCCAAACGCATACGTGAGCGTTGGCAGATAGCTTCCCATAAAAACGCGGTCGTTTTCATCGATGATGCCGTCGTTATTCGTATCGCTGTATTTCAGGTCGCCGGGCTGTGCATTGGGCTGGATGCGGTTGGTTGCTCCCGTAGTCGGGTTGGTGTACGTATAACTGTCTATTTCGGCACGGTTTTGGAAAACACCGTCCGTTTTCAGCAGATAATACGAATACCAAGGCTGCCCGACTGCCGACCGCAACACCGATTGCTGGCTCACGGTATGTTGCATAAAATCACGTTGCCCGATGTCAAGCACCGTATTTTTGACCGTATTGATGTTTCCGAAAAGGTTAAAATTCACGTTTCCTACCGTTTTTTGGTATTTTACGCCGATTTCCCAGCCTTTGTTTTCCACCCTGCCGATATTCCCGTAAGGTTCAACAAGAATCCCTGCGGTGGAAGCCAGCGGAATGCGTTCGATGAGGTCTTTCGTAAGTTTATTGAAATAATCAATATTGATTTCCAATTCATTACGGATACCGAGGTCAATCCCGAAGCCTGTTTGTTCGGTCGTTTCCCATTTGAGATTTCGGTTGGAAATGGTGCGTTGGTACACGCCTCTCACGCCGTTATCCAAGTTCAGTCCGTAGAACGTTTCCCAGTCCGAACGCCCCATCGCCACGTTGTACGAATAGCGGGGAACTAAGTTTTTATTACCGATTTGCCCCCAGCTTCCGCGAATTTTCAAAAGCGATACCGTGGGGCGAAGGCTTTCAAAAAACCGTTCCGAAGAGATTTTCCACGAGCCCGATATGGCAGGAAAAATGCCCGCATTGTTGTCTTTATAAAGTTTGGAAGTAGCATCACGGCGGATGCTTGCCGTAACGAAATAGCGGTCGGCATACGAATAGCCCAACCGTCCGAACTGCGAATATGCCGACTCGTCCCAGATGCTTTCGGAAGGCTGGGTTTTAGCCCAGTCCGTACCGTTGCTGAGAATGGTGTAAAACGGGTCTTCCCTGTCAAAATTATACACCGTAACCCCGAACGAACGGTAATTTTCGGACATCATATTGAAGCCCGCCATCAGGTCGAGCGTGTGCTGCCCGAGCCGTTTGGTGTAAGCGGCAGTAGTTTCCCAAAGCCAGTTGCGGTGTTGCGAACTGCTGATGCTGCGGCTGTTTTCGGCATTCGTCCGTCCGATTTCGGGAACTTTCGGGCTGAAATTTTCATACCGATTGACAGCGAGCCCTGCCGTAAAATCCGATTTGACGAGAAGCCCTTCCAACGGCTTGATTTCCAACGTAGTGGTTGAAAACAGACTGTGCGACGGACGGTATTCCCGCAAGCGTTGCAACGTAGCCACCGGATTGCGGATTTCGCCATAGCCCGATATGCCGTTTGCTACCAAAAAACGGGGGACAGTACCGTGATACAGCGGATTGCCGTAGTCGTCGTACAGCATTTCGCCGTTTTGCAAATAATCATAAATGGTGGCGTTGCGTGGAAAAAACACCGAACTCATCAGCACGCCTTCGTGGTTATGGTTGTTCAGTCCGCCCTGTCCGTTGGTGTATTTGTAAGTAACGTTTTCACGAAGCGTGAGCCAAGAAGTTGGGCTGAACGATACATTTGTTTTCGCCCCGATGATGTCCAAATGCGTATTGATGAGCGTTCCTTCTTTTTTGTCATACGAAAACGACCCGAAAGCACTTATTTTTTCGCTTCCGCCCGAAAGCGAGAGTGCGTGGTGCATTACCGAAGCCGACCGGAAAACCTCATCAAACCAATTGGTGCGGGTCTGCCCGAAATACGGATTGGCAACAATGTCGATGACGGCAGGACGTGTTACCGTTGGGTTTTGGGCATACGCATCGTTTTTTACGCGGATGAAATCTTCGGAAGAAATGATTTCGGGAAGCCGCCACGCTTGGCTGAAGCCGGTGGAAGAATTAATATCGATGCTCAGTTTGCCCGATTTGGCTTTTTTGGTCGTGATGACGATAACGCCGCCCGACCCCACATACGCACCGTACATTGCAGCCGAAGCGGCATCTTTGAGTACGGAAATGCTTTCCACATCTTCTACATTATACGGAGCGTTTGGTACACCGTCCACGATGACCAGCACGCCATCACCCGACGACGGATTTCCGTCCGAACCTCTTGAGCCTCTTCCCCTTACGGAAATCGTCGTTCCGTCACGGAAAGGGTCGCCGCCACCCGACTGTACCGTAACGCCCGGCATCTGCCCCTGTATCATACTCGCCATATTGGCAGGACGGCTCTTGAAATTTTGGTCTAAATTAATGGTCGCTACCGAAGTGGTAAGGTCTTCTTTACGGGTGCTTCCGTAGGCGACCACCACGACTTCATCAAGCGTTGATACGTCTGTTTCAAGTTTGACATCGAGTCGTGTTTGGGTTGTAATGTGAATTGTTTGCGGCTTAAAACCAACGTAACTAACTTCTATTACCCCACCTGCTGCTACCCGAATGGAAAAGTTCCCGTCGAAGTCAGTTTGTGTGCCTTGCTGCGTACCCTGTATCATCACAGCAGCACCTGGTAATGGAAAATTATTTTCGTCTGTTACCGTACCTTGCAGGATTTTAGTCTGTGTCCATGCCATTGAACAAACAAGCATTGTTACAATACATGTTAAAAAATTGCTTAATTTCATTTTTCTAATTCATTTAAGTTTTGGTTTTTATTTTCTTAGCAAAAATAACAACCATTTGTTATGAAATAAACAATCTATCAATAAATAAACACTACTATTAGGTAATTACAACGTAATGAATGCAGTTAAAAAGTTACTGTACTATTAAAACAAGCTATTTAGGTTAAATAATTGTTATAAAAATGTTTTACTTTTTTTTTAAAATCCTGCTGCTTCTCTTATTTTGTGGAACAATTCCGTGTTCTCGTACATTCCGCTAAAGGCTTCCGCACCGCTTCCGAAAGCATAGACCGGTACCCATACGCCATCGTGCTTTTTTGAAGAAAAACCTGCCGTAACGGTATGCCCTTTCGGTTCGCCCGAATGCAGGGCAAGTCCGCCCGTAGCGTGGTCGGCAGTAACGATGACAAGCGTTCCGGGGTGCTCCGCCGCCCATTCTGCAATCCGCCCGATGCTGCGGTCAAAGTCAAGCGTTTCTTCCATCATATTGCCAAATTCATTCCAATGCCCGTAATCGTCAATCATCGCCGATTCTACCATCAAGAAAAAACCGTTTTCGTTTTTTGAGAGAATTTCAAGGGCTTTCAGAGCCGATGTAGCCAGCAAATCGCCACGCTCGGATGCTTTTGGCATATCGTGCGGGGCAACCAACGCAAAAACTTTGTCGGAATGAAGCGAAGAAACGAGCGTATCGGTCAGCAATTGGAAGCCATTTTCTGTAATTTTCGGCAATAAATTCTGTCCGTCTTTTCGTTTGTTGAAAAAATTTTGCCCGCCGCCGAGAATGAAATCGATTTCCGTATCAAGATACGACAGGGCGATGTCTTCCGAAGCATCACGGTCGGTATTTTTTATGGCAAAAGCCGAAGGCGTGGCATCAACAATACGGCAGGTGCTGATAATTCCGGTGGATTTTCCGGCTTTTTTGGCGAGTTCGTTCAGCGTTGGCAGCGGTTCGCCCTGCGGAGTTACACCCACATAGCCTACGTTCGTTTTTTGCCCTGTCGCCATTGCGGTCGCTCCCGCCGCCGAGTCGGTGATGATATTATCGTGGGCAGTCGTAACGGAAATTCCCTGTACGGGAGCGTTGGTCATATACAATTGCCGGCCGTTCGCGACCCAAGCCGACGACACCACCGTTTGCCCCATTCCGTCGCCGATGAGCAAGATGACGTTTTTCACTTCCGATGGGTCGTTGTCAAAAACAACGGTGCGGACTTCGTGCGGATTTTTATTTGTAAAAGTCTGCAATTCGGGTAATTTTAGGCAATCCGCAGATGTTTGTTCGTTTGAATTACAGCTTGCAAGTAAAACAACGCAGGCGGTAGATAGTATTTTTTTCATAAAATATAGGTTATTTTTGGCGGTAATAGGTTGACGTTTCCTCGATATGGTCAGTCCCGATAAGGATATTGGGATATTGTTTCAGTAAATTAGTCATATTTTTGCGTTTGGATTTTGACGATGACGGCGTGTTCCAAAACCGCAGCCATATTCCTTGATTCTCAGCTTCTTTTGAGAGTTTATCCAAAACTATTTTTTCCCTTTCGGGGAAAGTTCCCTTACCGTTCCACGTGAATATTTTTTTCCAATTGTTGCTGTACATCGGGGTGAAATTTTCATCAGCGAAATTATTTTCATTGGGTGAAATTCGTCCGTCGGCAAACGAAAAACGGCTTTTCTGTTGTGCCATCAGCTCGAGCGGACGATTTCCCGAAAGGATAATCCGCACCGGTTTTTTATGGACAATACCGTTCTCGTATTTCGTGAGCATTTCGCCGTAAGGCAATAACATTTTTTCTAATAAAGGGAATACTTTTTCGCCATCTCGTTTGATGTCAATCATCAAAAAAAGCTCGTCATCATTATCTTTATTTTTTTGAAAATGGGCGAATAAAGGCTCGAGATACATTTTTGCAAGCGTTTTTTCTTTTCGGATTTGATGCGGAAAATGAGCTACGCAAAGTTCATCATCTACCAAAAAAACATCGGCTTCAATGCTTTTTACGCGATGTTTCAACGCTTCTGCCAGCGGCTGTTTTTGCTGGTAATCATTGTGTGAATGGATTGGCAAATAGGCATTTTGCGCGGAAAGCGATGCGATACTCGAAATGAATACACTTATACAACGGAAAAACAACTTTTTATACATACACAAAATCAATTATTGTTTCTGACAGGCAAAGGTAGCTTCTATTATTTTTCTCCGTATTATGATAGCGTTACGAAAAAAACAAATAACCCTTTTTTTGTAAATAAAAAACCCGATTAGAAAAGCCTAATCGGGTTTTGTTTGTATAATTTTGTCGTATTATTCGTAGATGGCCTGAATTCCGGGAAGGACTCTACCTTCAAGGCTTTCGAGCATTGCGCCACCACCTGTCGATACGTAGCTTACTTTGTCTTCAAATCCAAATTGCTTGACAGCAGCTACCGAATCGCCTCCTCCCACGAGTGAGAATGAGCCGTTTTTGGTTGCTTCTGCGATGTATTCACCTACGGCAATCGTTCCTTTGGCAAAATTAGGCATCTCAAAAACTCCCACAGGACCGTTCCACAAGATTGTTTTTGATTTCAAAATCACTTCTTTGTACACTGCCAAACTCTTTGTGCCGGCATCGAGCCCTTGCCAACCGTCAGGTATATTATCAACGTCAACTATCTGTGTATTAGCATCATTGCTAAAGTCATCGGCTGCCACGACATCGACTGGCAAATGTACTTGTACGCCTTTGCTTTTGGCTTGGGCAAGAATGTCAAGTGCCAATTGTTGTTTGTCATCTTCGCAGATAGAATTACCAATCTTTCCGCCTTGTGCTTTGATGAATGTATATGCCATACCGCCACCGATAATCAAATGGTCGATTTTGTCCAATATATTTTCGATTATCGTAATTTTAGACGATACTTTTGACCCTCCCAAAATGGCTGTTACAGGCTTTTCACCGCTTTTCATTACTTTATTAATACTTTCTATCTCTTTGGCAAGCAGGTACCCGAAACATTTGTTTTGTGGGAATGATTTCGCCACGATAGTCGTTGAAGCGTGTGCACGGTGTGCCGTACCGAAAGCATCATTTACATAGATATCGCCGAGCTTTGCCAATTGGGCTGCAAATACTTCGTCGCCTTTTTCTTCTTCAGGATAGAAACGCACATTTTCAAGTAATAATACTTCGCCTGCTTTGAGTTCGCTTACTGCTTTTTCGGCAACTCCGCCTATGCAATCTGTTGCAAATTTGACGGGTTTGCCCAATATTTTGGCTGTAACTTCCACGATATGACGAAGTGAATATTTATCCTCTTTTCCTTTAGGCCGCCCGAGGTGGCTCATCAACACGACACTTCCTCCATCGTTGAGAATTTTGTCGATAGTCGGCTTGGCCGCTTCAATACGAGTGGTGTCGGTTACATGAAAGTTTTCGTCCAACGGCACGTTAAAATCTACACGGATAAGTGCTTTTTTTCCTTTGAAATCAAAATTGTCAATGGTTTTCATTGGTGTTATTTTTGTTGTTATTAATTTTTTATAAAATAATGTTTTTCAACTCATTATATGTTCTTTTCTTTAAGGGCAATACGGATTTTTTCGTCTAACTCGTCAAGTAATTCCGGATTGTCTTTGAGGGTTAGTTTGGTAGCATCACGTCCTTGTGCGAGCTTCGTTCCGTTGTAGCTGAACCACGAGCCGTTTTTGGTGATGATGTCGTTATCCACACCGATGTCGATAATCTCGCCTATTTTCGAGATACCTTCGCCATACATCACGTCAAACTCGGCTGACTTGAATGGCGGTGCTACTTTATTTTTAACCACTTTTACTTTCGTTTTATTCCCCACAGCGTTCCCGTCACCGTCTTTGATAGGCGAACCCACACGGCGGATGTCCAGCCGTACCGACGAATAAAATTTGAGTGCGTTTCCTCCTGTAGTCGTTTCAGGATTGCCAAAGGTTACCCCGATTTTATCACGGAGCTGGTTGATAAAAATAACCGTACAATGAGCTCTGCTGATGCTTCCTGTAATTTTTCGCATGGCTTGCGACATCAGCCGTGCGTGAACTCCCATTTTGGAATCACCCATATCGCCTTCTATTTCGGCCTTGGGCGTAAGGGCTGCTACCGAGTCAATTACAATCAAATCCACCGCATTGGAACGGATAAGATTGTCCGCAATCTCCAGAGCCTGTTCGCCATTATCGGGTTGTGATATGATGAGATGGTCGACATCAACCCCCAATTTCTGTGCATAAAAACGGTCGAAAGCGTGTTCGGCATCAATAAAAGCCGCTATGCCACCTTTCTTTTGTGCTTCGGCAATCGCATGAAGCGTCAGTGTTGTTTTTCCTGAGGATTCAGGTCCGAATATCTCAACAACACGTCCGCGCGGATATCCCCCCACACCGAGTGCCACATCCAGACCGATAGAACCCGTCGGGATAACTTCAATTTCTTCTATTGGCGCATCGCCCAACTGCATGACAGTGCCTTTGCCGTAAGCTTTATCTAATTTTTCGAGCGTTAGTTTCAATGCTTTTAGCTTAGCATCTTGAGTATTATCTCCTTTCGTTTCTTTTTTACTCATTTTCGTATATTCTTATTGTGAGTTTGCTAAGGTACTACATTATTTTCTAATCTGAAAATTTGACGATTTGAAAATTTGGAAA
>JAUNTM010000109.1 GCA_030538675.1 Capnocytophaga sp. | reverse complement strand
GAAAACAAAAGTACGCAACCCTATTTTTATTTCAAAAAAAGTCGAGATGAGTTCTATTAAAAAAACAATCCTATAAAATAAAATAGACATGAAAAACTATAAATTATTTTTCTTCGCTGTAGCAATACTATCGTTGAATATTGCTTGCAATTCTAAAATTGAAAAACAACCTGACGCATTGCGTTTTGATGTTTCAAAATACGAAATCCAGACCGCCGAAATAGATGGCGAAACTATAGAAGTACGTGCTTACGAGAATATTGTATATATCAAAAAACCCGTAGATACAGTATATCAAATAATGAATATCTACATCCCGAGGGCTTATTTTGAAGGGAAAACAATTAACGGATATTCTGCCGATACGGCTCCGATTTTTTTCCCAAATCAGGTAGGTGGTTATATGCCCGGCAAACCCGGAACGTTTATAATGAAAAGTTCCAAAGACCCTTCGCCCAAAGTCAATACCATTGCCCAAGCATTGGCTCGTGGTTATGTAGTGGCATCGCCCGGGGCAAGAGGTCGCACTTCGCCTAACGGGAAAGCGCCATCGGTCATCATCGACCTCAAAGCGGCTGTTCGTTATTTGAAATTTAACGACCAAATTATGCCTGGTAACGCAGCCAAAATAATCTCCAACGGTACAAGTGCAGGAGGTGCCGTATCGGCATTACTCGGAGCTACAGGCGATGCCTCTGAGTATGATACGTATCTGGCACAAATCGGTGCGGCAACGGCAAGTGATGCTATTTTTGCAGTTTCAGCCTATTGCCCGATTACCAATCTTGACCATGCTGATGCCGCTTACGAATGGCAGTTCAACGGTGTGAACGATTATAAGAAAATTGACATTTCCATGCTTGATTACAAAGTACAACGCAAAGAAGTCGCAGGCACTCTTGACGAAAACCAACAACAGATTTCTTCGCAACTAAAAGCATTATTCCCCGCATATATCAACCATTTGCAATTGAAAGATGACAACGGAAACCTGCTTACATTAGACGAAAATGGCAATGGAAATTTCAAAGATTTGGTAATATCATATATTGTTGCTTCCGCCAATACTGCGATGCATTCAGGAACGGATATGCAGCCGTATTCATTTTTGAAAATAGAAAATAATACGGTAATAGACTTTGATTTTGATGCGTATGTACGCTATATGGAACGGCTAAAACTGCCCCCTGCATTTGATGCGTTGGATTTGTCGTCAGGGGAAAACCAACTTTTTGGCAATGCAGAAGTAGATGCGATGCACTTTACCGATTACAGTACAAAGCACAATATTGTAGAAGGCGGACGGCGTACCGATAATGCCATCGTCAGGATGATGAACCCGATGGAATACATCGGTAAAGACAATGCCAAACCGGCTGGGCATTGGCGTATTCGCCACGGAAGCAAAGACCGCGACACAGGATTGGCAATCGCTGTAGTACTTGCTGCGCAACTCAAAAACAACGGTTATCAGGTTGATTTGGCATTCCCTTGGGACAGACCCCACAGTGGCGACTATGACCTGCCTCAATTATTCGATTGGATAGACCGTATAGCCAAGTAGAGGCAAATCGTACCGTAAAATCCTAAAATTATCTGCCGATAAAGTATTGTTGTATCACAGCAATTTACTATTTTTGTCCCATGCAAAATAGTATTCTTATTTTAGACTTTGGTTCGCAGTATACGCAACTTATTGCCCGTCGGGTTCGAGAACTCAACATTTACTGCGAAATACATCCATTTAATAATCTACCCGGAAATCTTTCAGATTTTTCGGCTGTAATCTTATCCGGTTCACCGTTTTCGGTACGTAATGATGATGCCCCACATCCCGATCTGTCGGCAATCAGAGGTAAAAAACCACTATTGGCGGTGTGTTATGGGGCTCAATACCTCGCTCATTTTGGCGGTGGTAATGTCGCACCCTCAAATATCCGCGAGTATGGCAGGGCTAACTTATCTTACATCAAGCCCGACGAATTATTTTTTGAAGGAATACAAACGGGAAGCCAAGTGTGGATGAGCCACAGCGATACGATCAAAGAACTTCCCGATAATGGCGTACGCCTTGCCAGTACTGCCGATGTAGCAAATGCAGCTTACCGTATTGAAGGCGAGCCTACGTATGCCATACAGTTTCATCCCGAAGTATATCATTCGGTAGACGGTAAAAAAATGTTGGAAAATTTCCTAACCAAAATCGCAGGCATACAACCCACATGGACACCCGATAATTTCGTAGAACTAACCGTGCAATCGCTTGCCGAACAAGTCGGGAAAGAAAAAGTAGTGCTAGGGCTCTCGGGGGGGGTAGACTCTACCGTTGCGGCCGTATTGCTTCACAAAGCTATTGGCGAACGATTGCACTGTATTTTTGTCAACAACGGATTGCTCCGCAAAAACGAATTTGAAAACGTACTCCAACAGTACGCGGGTATGGGGCTGAACGTCAAGGGTGTAGATGCTTCCGAGCGGTTTCTTACGGCGTTGGCAGGCAAAACCGATCCTGAAGACAAACGCAAAACCATCGGGCGTGTGTTCATCGAAGTTTTTGATGATGAAGCGCACCAAATCCAAGACGTCAGATGGTTGGCACAAGGCACGATATATCCCGATGTAATCGAATCGGTATCGGTCAATGGACCTTCGGCGACCATCAAAAGCCATCATAACGTAGGCGGACTCCCCGATTACATGAAGCTCAAAATCGTAGAACCGTTGCGGATGCTTTTCAAAGACGAAGTGCGCCGCGTAGGTGCTTCACTGGGGATCCATCCGGAGCTGTTGGGACGCCATCCGTTTCCCGGACCGGGGTTGGCTATCCGAATTTTGGGTGATATTACGGCCGAAAAAGTACAGTTATTACAAGAAGTCGATGCGGTTTTCATCGACGGTTTGAAGAAAGACGGTTTGTACGACAAGGTATGGCAGGCCGGTGCGATATTGCTCCCGATAAACAGTGTTGGCGTGATGGGCGACGAACGTACGTACGAGAAATGTGTCGCTCTAAGAGCCGTAGAAAGTACGGATGGAATGACTGCCGATTGGGTGCATCTTCCGTATTCGTTTTTGCAAAAAATATCCAACCAAATCATCAATAAAGTCAAAGGTGTAAACCGAGTGGTGTATGATATTAGTTCGAAACCGCCCGCTACTATCGAATGGGAATAGTGTTTTGGCAAAAGATGCCGGCATGTATCTTTTCCGGCTAAAAAATTTTTGTGAAAATAAGAATGAAAGGTAGCCGGTGAAACATTCCCCGAAAGGGAAAAATAAAACAAAAAAAATAGAATTTTGACATTTGAAACAAGTGAGAATATGAAAAAAATACTTTTATGGACTTTCGCAGTATTGCCGTGTATTGGTATTTTTGCCCAGCAGCAAAGCTACACCGTCAAGGAAAATGAAGCTGTGAACGAGATTGCCAAGATATATAGAGTGTCGCCTGCGGACATCCTTAAAGCCAATCCCGAAGCGCAATCGGGTACTCGCAAGGGAATGGTTTTGATCATTCCGGGAAACAATGTGCAGCATTATAACACGCAGCGTCCTGTGGGGTTCCGCCAGCATACGGTAGAAGCGAAAGAAACTCTTTTTGGGCTGTCGCAATTGTACAGTATTGCGATGGACGACCTCAAGCGATACAATTTTGTTCTTTACGAACGCGGTTTGCAAGTGGGCGAGGAACTGACAATTCCTATATTTGGCAAAAAAACCGAAATGGTTGAAAAAGGTGTATTTGGACAAAAAAAATACGTCGTAAAACCCAAAGAAGGCTTATGGCGGATTGCTCAAAACCACCAAACCACGCAAGACGTATTGCAACAAATGAATCCGGGTATCACTGAAAGCAACCTCAAAGAAGGGCAAGAAATATGGGTGCCGTCATTTGCCGAAAATATTTCTAAAACGAATACCACGGGCGAGGATGCCGTACTCTATACGGTCGAAAAAGCAGAAGGTTTTTATAGTCTTGAACGTAAATTCGGGCTTACCGAAGCTGAACTCATCCGCCTGAATCCCGAACTTAGCAACGGTATCAAAGCCGAAACGCAATTGTGGATTCCGAAATCCAATTTCGACCGCTATCGCAATTCGCTCATAGCACCTCCCGATGCCAACTACACATTCGAGAAATCGAACCAAGCGCTCGCTTCTTTATCGTCCAAAAACAATGTCCGCCATATATCATTCGTGCTGCCGTTCAGAGTGTCCGACGTAGGCGAAAACAACCGATTTATAACGCTCAAAGACCGCTTGGACAACGACAAAATCACACCCCTTACCGCCGATTTTTATTCGGGTGCAATGATAGCTCTTGACTCGCTACAACGCATGGGATACGCTTTTCAAGTGAATGTATTTGACAGTGAAGCCTCTGACCGGACTATTACCAACATAGCTGAAAATCAGCAGTTGAACAATTCGCAACTCATCATAGGTCCGTTTCTTCCTAAAGCCTTCAACGCCTTGAGTGAAGGAATCAAAGACCCAAATATCGCCTTGCTCGCCCCACTTTCCAATAAGAATATAGAGCTTCGCCCCAATGTGTACCAAACCCTGCCCACAGATGAGTTGCAGCAAAATAAAATCATCGAATACGCTGCCACGACATATCCGGATGCCAATATCCTGATCATGGCGGATAGCAAAAACAACTCTTTGCGTGAAAAACTCGAACGGAATTTCCCTAACGCCAAAGTGATTTCTACCCTTTCGGGGAATGCTGTACAGGCCGCTTTGGACAACACTCGCAACAACCTTGTTTTCATCCAATCCAACGAGGTGGCGTATGTGTCCAACGTACTCCAATTACTACACAATGCATTGCTGTCAGGACAAAAAACAAAAATAATCCTGATGACTGCCGAACGGGGAAGCGTATACGACAATTACAATATCTCGAACACGCAACTCTCTGATTTGCAGTTTACATACCCTACTTTCAACCGATATTCCAACGGGAGCGATTCTTTTTCGAAAAAATATTTTGCCACCTACGGAATATTGCCCAGCAAATATGCGGTGCGGGGCTTCGACCTTACGATGGATGCCGTCTTACGCTTGGGAGTAACTTCGCAATTCGAACAAGCGAATATGCAAATAGGCGAAACCTCATACGTGGAAAATAAATTTGCTTATTTGCGTAACCCCAACAAAGGCGGTGGTTACGAAAATCAAGGTGTGTACATCGTCCGTTATGAAAATCTTGAAATAAAAGACGTTACTCCGTAATCAATACAACTATTTCATTTTCAAAAACATATAAAATATGACCTCAAAAGTAATCTATCAGGGCGACTTACGCACCGAATGGGAGCATATCAAATCGGGGAGCCGAATAACGACCGATGCCCCTACGGACAATAACGGCAAAGGTGAAGCCTTTTCCCCAACCGATACCGTAGCGACCGCATTGGCAGGCTGTATGTTTACCATTATGGGCATCAAAGCCCGCGATATGCAGATTGACCTTACGGGAATGACCGCTGAGGTTACTAAACGTATGGCAGAAAATCCGCGGCGAATTTCGCAAATCGATGTGATAATCAGCATTCCTATTACAGCCGACAAAAAAACGCAAACCATTCTTGAAAACGCAGGAAAAGCCTGTCCTGTTTCCAAAAGCCTACACCCCGATATTGTACAGCATATTGAATTTCATTGGGGATGATAAATACAATGGTTTGAGATACTTTTAAGTATCTTGAACCATAAATAACGTGAGTTCAATGTAATAAGTTATTGAATAGCAGTATCTTACTTTCATGGAAGCCCTCACCCCCAACCCCTCTCCAAAGGAGAGGGGAGAAAAAGCTCAATGTTATCTGAGTGGCTAAGGGTGTCCGAAAAGTCTGATTTCAGTGATTTTTTAAAATATAAAACTCTTGTTTTCAATAATTTAAAAATGCAACTTCATTCAAGAACGACCTTTTCGGACACCTTCCTGGGGGTGAGGGAATTAACATGTTTTTTCGGGAACGAATAGAATTTTCCTCAGATTACAATCGTTTCCCCAATATTGGGCAACAACAATTCTTTATTTTTGGTTTTGAAACTGCGGATTGCCATTTCTTTATCTATTTTGATATAGCCAAAAGTATCGTAATGAACACCCAAAATTTTGTTACATTTCACAAAGTCTGATGCTAAAATGGCATCTTCCACATCCATTGTAAAATTGCTTCCTATCGGGAAAACCGCCAAATCAAGCTTGTAACGGACAGGGATAAGTTGCATATCAAAATGCAATGCCGTATCGCCCGAAATATAAATTGTTTTTTCAGATGTTTTTAGGATAAATCCCCCGGATTACCGCCCGGTTTTTTGTCAAAAAAAGTAGAAGAATGCAAGGCAGGTACGTACTTGAGTGTTCCGAAAGGAAAACTGAACGAACCGCCCAAATTCATCGGATGCCCTTCGATGCCCAATTCATCAAAGTATTCGACAATTTCGAAATTAGAAATTACTTTCGCACCCGTTCGTTTAGCAATAACTTCCACATCTTGTACATGGTCTTGATGCGCGTGAGTTACAAGGATGTAGTCGGCTTGGATGCTGTCAATATTGATATGCTGCGCCAATGGATTGCCGGTGATGAAAGGGTCGGCCAGCAAGTGCGTGTTGTTTACTTTAACACCAAGACACGAATGTCCGTAGTATGTAATTTCCATAATGTGTAAAAAATTGGTTTATAGGTGCTAATTTACAAAATTTGTCCGATAAAAAACAATATTGACATTAAAAAAGTGCTAATCGCCACGATTTTTAATTCTTTGTCTAATAATTTCAAATTTTTATAGTTACGGACTCGTAGCAAATGTAAGCTAAGCGGTACAAACGCAAGCAGATAGAGCAGTTGCCAATGTATTTGCAAGGTTACGGCCGAATAGAACAACATCGCTACCATAGCCCCAACGATGAGGTAATAATGATAATATTTGGCGAGTGTCATCCCGAGTTTGACCACCAATGTGTTTTTTCCGACGGCTTTATCATTCTCATAATCACGCATATTGTTGAGATTGAGTACGCCTACGCTCAAAAAACCGACTGCCACCGCAGGCAGCAATAATCGCCAATGCAGCTGATGAATGTACAAAAAATACGAGCCCAATACACTGAGTAACCCGAAGAAAATGAAAACGAACAAGTCGCCCAATCCCCGATACCCATACGCCGATTTGCCTACCGTGTATTTAATGGCGGCAGCAATAGAAGCACCTGCCAACGCTACAAAAAGCAATACATATCCCACTTGTTCCCAACCGAACGAAAGCCATATCAAGCTCAATGCCGAAAGTACCGAAAGTACCGACATGACCCAAATAATCCGTTTCATTTCCGCACGGCTGATGATGCCGCTTTGTATCGCTCTTTGCGGCCCTACACGATGCTCATTGTCAGTACCTTTCACGCCATCGCCGTAATCGTTAGCGAAGTTCGATAAAATCTGAAAAAAAATGGTAGTAAGCAATGCCAAAGCGAATATCGACCCGTCAAAATAACCCGCCCGATATGCCAACGCACTGCCCATAATAATGCCCGAAGCCGAAAGTGGTAATGTCCGCAGCCGGGCTGCCCGAAGAATAGTAATAAGTTTCAATATGAAAATTTGGAAATTTGGAAATTTGAAAATGAATTGAACGCCTCGCATTTGATAGCTTTTGGCATTTGAAATAGTTTGAAATGGTTTGATGTTGTTCGAAATAGTTTG
>JAUNTM010000108.1 GCA_030538675.1 Capnocytophaga sp. | reverse complement strand
GGTAAGCATTTCAATTATGAAGCAGGATTTGGCATTGGTTATCGGTATATTTTTGCGAAATCGGCAGGCTATGCGGAAAATGAAGGAAGAATTGCTGTCAATCCGCACTTGCGAATAGGATTTCGGTTTTAATCCAAATTTTACAAAGAAAATGTATTCGTAAATTTCATCTTTTTGAACGTTGCAAAATCGTAGATTCACAAGGATTTTTACCTTCATTAGAAGTTCTATTTTGGTAACTCAAAAACATTTCGTTTCTTAACCTACATCAAAGGATATATTTTGAAGACGTTATATCTTTGCATTATCAAAATTAATGATTATGAACGAATTATATAATCTCAAAAATAACTTCAAAAAAAGGGAAAAAATACAACCCGTATTTTTTATCGGACACGGTTCGCCGATGAACGCTATTGAAAACAATGTATTTTCAGACTGTTGGAAAGAAATCGGAAAAAGCATTGAATTGCCTGAAGCTGTGTTAGTTATCTCAGCACATTGGCTTACAAGAGGAACGCATATTACAGCAATGGAACAGCCTCGCACCATACATGATTTCGGTGGTTTTCCGCAAGAATTATTTGACGTGGAATATCCCGCTCACGGCAGTCCTGCATTGGCCGAAGAAACGGTTGCTCTCATCAAAAGTACGGATGTAGGACTTGACCATGATTGGGGGCTTGACCATGGCACTTGGTCTATCGTCAGGCACATGTTTCCCGAAGCGAATATTCCAGTTTTGCAATTGAGCATTGACTATCCAAAAAACGCTCAATATCATTATGATTTGGCTAAAGAACTCTATGAATTGCGTAGCCGAGGCGTTCTGATTATCGGGAGTGGCAATATGATACACAATTTACGAATGCTCGATTGGAAAAATGTAAGCACATTATCCTCAGGATACGATTGGGCTGTGGAGTTGAATGATGTGATGAAAAAAAATATTTTATCAAAAAATCATACCGATTTGATTGATTATCAACGAATGGGAAAAGCTGCTCAATGGGCAATCCCTACGCCCGACCATTATTTTCCGATGTTGTACGCTTTAGGATTACAACACCATAAGGATGATATTCATTTCTTCAATGATTATTTAATTGGTGGAAGCCTGGATATGACTTCGTTCCGACTTGGATAATGTTGTTACCCAAAAAACGGTCTAAATACTAATGAACATGAGTTCGATATTATTTAGACCGCTTTTTATGGACAGAAACCAACTATTTCAAAAATTTATCTTACAATCATTTCTTCAATAAAATGAATGAAAATTCTGGTTTTCCTACGTCATTATTTTGGTTTTAAGGTCAAAAAGTAGTATATTTACCAACATTTTTAATCATTACCAACCAAACTGATACGTTTATGAAAAAATACATTACCGTAGCGGGATTGCTTTTTGCGGGATTACTTTCGGCACAAACGCCTGAGTTAGACCCGTATTACGAAAATCCTGCCGTACAGGAAATCAACCGTATGCCGATGCGTGCGACTTATTTTCCTTACGAAACGATTGCTAAAGCCGAAGCTGGCGACCCTAAAAAATCCGAGCGTTACCTTGATTTGAACGGCGTTTGGAAATTCAAGTGGGTGGAAGACCGCTCGCAACTTCCGCAGGATTTTTTTCTCACTTCGCACAGCGATACCGCTTGGGACGATTTTACCGTGCCTGCCAACTGGGAATTTAACGGTTACGGCACGCCGATTTACGTGAACGAAAAATTTGAATATTCGTTGAAAAATCCGCAGCCGCCCAACATTCCCGACACGATTGCACAGCCTGCCGCCGCCTACCGCAAAACCATTACCATTCCGCAAGATTGGGAAAACAAAGAGGTGTATCTGCATCTCGGAGCGGTCAAATCGGCATTCAAATTGTACGTGAACGGCACTTTTGTTGGGTTTGGCAAAGACAGTAAACTGCCTTCGGAATTTTATCTGAACCCATATCTGAAAAAAGGCGAAAACCTCATCGCATTGGAAGTCCGCCGTTGGAATGACGGTAGTTTCCTTGAAGCCCAAGATATGTGGCGGGTGTCGGGAATTACCCGCGACTGCTATCTTTACGCCCGTCCGAAACTGCATTTTTACGATTACGAAGCCCTTTCGCAACTCGCCAACGAGTATAAGGACGGACAGATGCGGCTTCGGGTGCAAACGTGGAACAACACCGATGATAACAAAGAAAAAAGCTCGGTCGAAGCCACGCTCTACGATGCCCAAAACAACAAAGTTTGGAGCGAAAAGCAGGGACTTCCGAAGCTCAAAAAAGCCCACGGCAAAACCGAAAACCAGTTCAACGCCTATCTGCCAAACGTACAGCCCTGGACAGCCGAGACTCCTTATTTATATACGTTGGAAATCATACTTAGGGACGAAAACAACGCCGTGCAGGAAGTTATCCGCCGTCCCACAGGTTTCCGGACTGTTGAAATCAAAGGCAACGTGTTCTACGTGAACGGAGTAGCCGTCAAACTCAAAGGCGTAAACCGGCACGATACGAGCCACAAATTCGGGCAGGTTATCCCGAGGGAAGAAATGGAACTCGACGTGAAGATGATGAAACAGCTCAACGTCAATTCCGTGCGGACATCGCATTACCCCAACGACCCGTATTTTTACGACCTTTGCGACCGTTACGGACTTTTCGTGATGGACGAAGCCAACGTGGAAAACCACGGTATGCACTACCAGTTTGACCGCACGCTGGCGAACCACCCTGATTGGGAACTTGCTCACGTACTGCGGATTACGAGAATGGCAATACGCGACAAAAACCACCCCAGCATCATTATGTGGAGTATGGGCAACGAGTCGGGCAACGGCTACAATTTCTATCAGTCGTACAAAGCCCTTAAAGGGTTAGACCCCTCACGCCCAATCCATTACGAGCTGGCTCACGGCGATTGGAACACCGATGTGGAATCGCGAATGTACCGGGGTATCGAGTTTTTGGAAAATTACGGACAAAGCAATCCTGCCAAGCCGTTCGTGATGTGCGAATACGCCCACGCAATGGGTAACAGCGTCGGCAATCTGCAAGAATATTGGGACGTTTACGAAAAATATCCGTCGCTTATGGGCGGTTACATTTGGGATTGGCGTGACCAAGGCATTGAAAAAATCGTGGACGGCAAAAAAATATTTGCCTACGGGGGCGATTATGGCGACGAAAATACGCCGAGCGACAACAATTTCCTCATCAACGGCGTGATTGCTTCCGACCAGACATTCCACCCGCATTCGTTTGAAGTAAGAAAAGTATATCAATACATCGATTTCGCTTTCGCTAAAAACAAACTGACCGTCCGCAACAAGTATTTCTTTCAAAATTTAAATAACTTCACGATTGTTTGGAAAGTTTTCAAAGATGGAAATCTTTCGCAAGAAGGCACGATTAACCCGATTGGCATATCCGCCTTGAGCGAAAAAACGTTTAATTTGAAACCGAATATCGGCAAATCGGGCGAATATATTCTTCAAATCGTTGCGAAAACCAAAGCCGATGAAGGACTTTTGGAAGCCGGAACGGAACTCGCTTTTGCGGAATTTATCCTTAGTGATTACAAACCTGCCGTTTACAAAAATACGGCTGCAGAAACGATTGCCGTAACCGACAATAACGAACTTATCTCTTTGAAAAACAGTAATTTTGAAGCTGTTATCTCTAAAGAAAAAGGAATTTTGGCTTCGTACTCGGCTGACGGAAAAGTGATTTTCGAACAAGGACCGCACGCGAATTTCTGGCGACCAGCCAACGATAATGATTTTGGTGCGGGATTGCAAAACAAACTCGGCGACCTACGCAATGCCGATGTCCTCGGAAAAACGGAAAGTGTTTCTTACCAAAAACAAAATGACGGAAGCGTTCAAGTTACGATTGTTAAAGCTTTGGTAAATAACACCGTTCGGTTTACACAACAACTTACGTTTGACGGTTCGGGAAGTCTTTTGGTGGATAACAAATTTGAACCGCTGAAAACAGACGACCAAAAAATGACCTTCAAAATAGGAAACCATATGACCCTACCACTTGATTTTCAAGATATAAAATGGTACGGACGAGGTCCTTGGGAAAACTATGAAGACCGCAAAACAGCATCGCTTGTGGGGCTTTACAGCGGCAGCATCGCATCGCAATATCACCCGTATGCTCGTCCGCAAGAGTCTGGAAATAAGACAGATGTTCGTTATGCCGAACTGACCCGCAAGGACGGAAGCGGTATCCGCATTGAGTCTGTTGGGAAGTTGTTGAATGTGAATGCGTTGCCGTACAGCCCGAACCAGCTTTTCCCCGGTAAAGACCGTGAGCAAGACTATTCGGTAATGACAAATGAGTTGTCGTCTGCCGACCCGGTTTCTATTACTTTTGAAAAAGTCGAGAAAAAAGGACAAACCCATTCGGGAACGCTTGTGCCTGCGAAACAAATCCATCTTGATGTTGATTTCCAGCAACTTGGCGTGGCAGGCAACAATAGTTGGGGAGCATTGCCTATCGAACAATATCGTTTGTATCTTTACAAGCCGTACCAATATTCGTACAGAATTGTGCCGATGAAATAAATTTGAAGGCTTCGCTGTTTGATGTAGTTTGATTTGATGTAGTTTGATTGCCTTCGGCGTTTGAAAAAGCATTCAAACCACATCAAACAGCGGAGCATTCAAACAATATCGAACTATTTCAAATGCCAAAGGTAATCAAACGTTGAAGGCATTCAAATAATTCCAAATCAAAAAAATAATCCCTGTAAATTTGCGGTAAATATTTCGTATATTTATCGCAAATTTTATTTGGTGTAATGGCAAAATACACTTATGACATATAACAGATTGGACAGATTTCAAATGGCAAGGCAAAGGGATTGGGGAGAGGGCTTTTACAAAAATAAGACGCTAGTATTCAGTGACTTATCACATCGAACTCACGTTAAATAAATTTAAATGCTTTCGGCGTTTGGCATTGTTTGATTTCCGTAAGTATTGGTTTGAAAAGCGTAACTTTATCTTTCGAAGATTTGATATCTTTGTTATGGAAAAATAGAACGGAAAATACATGGGAAATTCTGAAAAATTAGAACAGTTTTACGACCAGAAATTTGGGTGGCTGCCCGACAACATTCGCAAAGATTTCGGACACTTCAACATTTTTGTACTCGAAGACCACCGCGACGGAAAATCGCGCCCCGTGCCCTATCGCAAGCGCGATTACTACAAAATAACCTTTGTGCAGGGCAACGGTCCCGAAGTGCATTTTGCCGACAAATCCATAGTCGTGGCACAGCAGGCATTGGCGTTTTCCAACCCGCAAATTCCGTACAGTTGGGAAAATACGGAGCAGATTTCGGGCGGATATTACTGCATTTTCGATGCCGAATTTTTCAGCCAATTCGGCAATCTCAACGAATATTCGGTGTTTAAGGCGGGCGGTACGCACGTGTTTGAACTCAGCGACGAGCAGGCGCAACATGTTGTGAGTCTCTATAAACGGATGCAGGAGGAGTTCAGTTCCAATTACGTACACAAATACGATGTGCTGCGTACCCTCACGTTTGAGTTACTGCACTTTGCCATGAAAATTCAACCCTCGGTGGAGCTCGAACGGCAGCCCGTGAACGCCTCGCACCGCGTTTCCACGCTCTTTGCCGAGTTGCTCGAACGGCAGTTTCCCATTGAGGACATGGGGCAGCGCGCGCCGTTGCGCACCGCATCGGATTTTGCCAAACAGCTCAACATCCACGTAAATTACCTCAACCGAGCCGTGAAGGAAGTAACGGGCAAAACCACCACCGAAATCATCGGCGAGCGGCTCTTGCAGGAAGCCAAAATCATGCTCCGCCAAACCGATTTGTCCGTTGCCGAAATTGCCTACGCCCTCGGCTTTTCCGAAGCGCCGCGCTTCAACAACTTTTTCAAAAAACAGACAGGCGAAACGCCGACACAGTTCCGCAAGGTTTGAAAACCGCAATTTTTGGTTTCAATTCCGTAAGTTTCAGTCAAAAAAATGCCGTTACTTTGTATCATCAAATTAATTATCAACAAGTAAATACAAAGAAAATGGAAAAGAGAAAATTAGGAACATTGGAAGTATCGGCGCTCGGAATGGGCTGTATGAACCTCAGTTTTGGCACGGGCAAAGGCGTCCCGGTGGACGAAGGCGTCAAAATCATCCGTGCGGGATACGAACAAGGCATTACGTTTTTCGACACTGCCGAAGCCTACGGGCCACTCGTAAACGAAGAATTGGTGGGCAAAGCCTTGAAGCCGTTTCGCAAAGAGGTGGTTATCGCTACCAAATTCGGTATGATTTCCGATGAAGGCGGACTGTGCAGCCGTCCCGACCATATCCGCAAAGTGGCGGAAGCTTCGTTAAAGCGTCTTCAAACTGACTACATCGACCTGTTTTACCAACACCGAGTTGACCCCAACGTGCCGATTGAGGACGTTGCCGGAACGCTTAAAGACTTGATTGCCGAAGGGAAAATACGCCACTACGGACTCTCGGAAGCCAATGCCCAAACCGTTCGCCGTGCCCATGCCGTGCATCCTGTAACCGCCGTGCAAAACCAATATTCCATCTGGACGCGTGAACCTGAAACGGAAGTAATTCCCGCTTGTGAAGAGCTCGGTATCGGTTTCGTACCGTGGGGACCGCTCGGGACAGGATTTCTTACGGGAACCATCAAGCCCGATGCCACTTTTGATGCTGCCACCGACCTAAGGGCACAGTTCCCGCGCTTTACGCCCGATGCTATGAAAGCCAATATGCCGCTTGTGGAAATGCTTGGTGAAATCGCCAAAAGCAAAGGAGCAACCACCGTGCAGATTGCCTTGGCGTGGCTTTTGGCACAAAAACCATTTATTGTACCAATACCCGGAATGGACAAAATCGAATATATCAGCGACAACATTCAGTCGGTCAGCGTAAAGCTCACACCCGATGATTTGGTAGGGATAGAGCAACGCCTTGCTACGATTCAAATTCAAGGTGAACGCCTGCACAAAGACCTGCTTGATTGGTCGGAATAATTTTTACCAACGAAAAAATCCCTGCGGAAAAATGAAATTTCTGCAGGGATTTTTTTACAAAAATCGCATCATATACTGGTGAGAGCATCTTGCCCGTATCTATTGTAATCATTTATTCTATTGGCACGAGCGGGACATTCGCACCAGCAGCGAGCTTTCGGATTTTTGTTATAGTTTGTTTATTAGCTTTAATGTTTTCAAATCGTAAATTCCAATTTCGTTTTTGTCCGTCTTGTCGTATTTGCCATTATTGTTTGAGTCATAGTGTCCGGTAATTACGATAGTTCCGGTTTTTTTATTAACTATCCAAGTGCGGACAAAGAGTTTGCTGTCTGTTAGTTGAGTTCTTTCTTTTCCGTCTGTCGATAAAATGATTATTTGTTTTGGGTCATTCCAGTCTATTCCTTTCTTTCCGTTTAAATCAACCGTTTGCGCTACTACAATAATTTTGTTAATTCCCAAGCTATCAATTTTCACTTGTTCTATTTTTTCAAAGTATCCTGCATTGGGAAAGTCAACTTGGTTAGTTTCTCCGCTTTTTGTATCTATAAACAGTAAGTAGCGTTTTTTAAGCCCCTCCATTTTTCCACGGTTCTCAATTGTTGCAATTACATAATCAGTTTCTTCTACCTCTATCAGTTTGTTGAAATTCGTATAGCTATATTTGTCTTGCCCGAAAACAGTCGAGGTTAGCATAATCAACGCAAAAGTTATAAGCTGTTTCATTTTTCTTAATGTTTTGTATTAGGGCTGTGGGCGGTTATAAGCCGCTGCACGGTTCACAAATATACACATAATTTCATTCCTGCAAGTGATTTGCAACATAAAACTCCTG
>JAUNTM010000107.1 GCA_030538675.1 Capnocytophaga sp. | reverse complement strand
ATTTCCAAATTTTCAAATCCTCAAATCTTCAAAAATCACTTTTTCTTTTTATATAGAGGGATTAGATACGTGAGGCTATAATTGTAACTCATTCCGAAGTTGCTGCCTTCCCATAGGCGGTTAAATCCGGGTATCCAATAGTTAGGAAATCCGCCAGAATCGGTATTGACAATCATATACCCAAGACGAATGCTTGTGCCGGCGTAAAAATTACGAAGCAGTTCCACTTTCATCCCGATAATCAGTTCGAGCCAATGTGCCGTACGTCCGTCATACGTGCGAAGCCAATCGGTATTTGTGCCAGCCAAACTTTCGTTCCAATATTGGTTGGTTTTGTACACAGAATACGAATTTAATTCTTGCGAAAATCGAGAAAAAGCATACCGTCCGCCTACATAAACCAGATTTTCCATGCCATACCAATTGCCATACGTATTATAATCAACGCCGAGTTTGAGAAACTGACCGTTGGTCGTATACGTAAAATAATCCTCCTCGGTTGTTTTCTTTTCGTGTCCCAATTCGGCGGCGGCGTAGAGGCGGTAATTGATGCGGTAATCGCCCATAAGTTCCAATCCCCAATAGTTTTTGTCAAAAAACGAACGCGCAGGCTTGCTGATGTCCACACCTATCCGCAATCCGTAGCGCTGTTTGTATTCGGGTTGTCCGTCCGTTGTTTCTTGGGCTGATACCCAACCGGCCGACAGCAGGCTAATGATAAATATGTACTTTCGCATTTGATTCATTTTCAACGGTAGAGTTAAGTATATTTATGTTTGTTATCCAAGAATTGGCAGGGTCTTCAACGGCCGCATCCAGATTTTTGAAAACAGCTTTGAAGCCGCAACCTTTGCTCACAAATTCGTTTTCCACATCATAGGTGAACGTAACAGTTGCAGCCGAGCCGGAAGCAAGTTCGCCTGTTGAAGTATTGTACACCGCATTTTTTACCATTACATAAGTGGTGCTGTTTGCATCAATTTTGAGCGGTAATGCCAACGAATCGAGCGAAGTATAAGAAAGCACCAATGACGAACCTTCGCCGTACACCAATAAGTTATTGACCGGACTCACCGTCGTGGGCGATGCCGCACTGTAAGTACGCACGACCAAGCGGGGCGTTACCACTGTATTTTCGCACAAATCATCGGGTTCGCAGGCGTAAAAAGCCAATGCTATCAACGCTATGGCGAATAAAAAAGAAGTGATTTTATATTTCATAAAAAATAGGGATTTCAAATTGGTATTCTTGTTTTCTAAAAAAAATCATCGCCGTTCAAGAAGCACTACATTTTCCACATGATGCGTTTGCGGAAACATATCTACGGGGCGGACTTTTGTTACTTTATACGCCGCATCCATCAGCGCCAAATCGCGGGCTTGGGTAGCGCTGTTACAACTCACGTACACCACTTTGGGCGGGGCAATCCGCAGGATTTGTTCCACTACATCTTTGTGCATGCCGTCACGTGGCGGGTCGGTGATGATGATGTCGGGGGTGCCGTTTTCAGTAATAAACGCTTCGTTGAACACGTTTTTCATATCGCCCACAACGAATGATACATTGTCAATTTTGTTATTTTCAGCATTGGCTTTCGCATCGGCTATCGCTTCGGGAACTGCCTCAACGCCTACTACTTTACGGGCTTTGCGGGCAACAAATTGGGCTATCGTTCCTGTGCCCGTATACAAATCGTACACCAATTCATTCCCCGAAAGGGATGCAAAATCACGCACCACCTTGTACAATTCATACGCCTGGGCAGAATTGGTTTGGTAGAACGATTTGGCATTGATTTTAAACCGCAATCCTTCCATTTCTTCATAGATAGAGTCATTGCCTTTGTAGCAAATAACCTCTTGGTCGTAGATAGAATCGTTGGGTTTTCCGTTGATAATATATTGTAGCGACGTGATTTGCGGAAATTTACCATAGATAAAATCCAACAATTTTTCTCTATTTCGTTTATTTTCTTCAAAAAATTGAATAACGAGCATAATTTCGCCTGTGGAAGCTGTGCGTATCATCATCGACCGAAGAAAACCACTTTGGTTACGCGGGCTGAAAAACGGCATTTCGTTTTCGAGAGCAAACTGTTTGACTGCCAATCGGATAGCATTTGAAGGGTCTTCTTGCAAATGACATTTTTCGATGTCCAATATTTTATCCCAAGCCCCCGAGATATGGAAGCCCAAACCGTTGCGATTATCGATATCGTCAGCGTTTTTGATTTCTTCGGGCGTAAGCCACCGGGTGTCGGAAAACGAAAATTCCATTTTGTTGCGATAGAAATACGTTTTTTCCGAACCCAAAATCGGTGTCATTTCAGGAATTTGTATTTTTCCTAAACGGACAAGATTATTTTCAACTTCTTTTTGTTTGTAAAAAAGCTGGCTTTCGTAGTTCATATTTTGCCATTTGCAACCGCCGCAATAGCCGAAATGCTCGCAAACGGGCTTGGTACGTCTGTCCGATTTTTTGTGTATCCGGATGGTTTTTCCTTCAAAATAGGCTTTGCGTTTTTTGGTGGTCTGTACATCGACAACATCGCCCGGAATGGCATCTGCCAAAAAAATAACTCTGCCATCGGGGGCTTTGGCTACGCTTTTGCCTCTCGCTCCCGCATCAACCACTTCAACGTTTTCAAATATCAGATTTTGTTTGTTTCTTCCCATGTGGCAAATGTACCATTTTTTAAGAATTGGACAAAATGATAACGGACGGGGTAATTTCCGTCCGTTATTGATTATATGTACATGGCTTCAATCTCTTTTTTGTAACGCTGGTAGATAGTTTTGCGTTTGAGTTTGAGCGTAGGCGTGATTTCGTTTTTGTCTATTGAAAAAGCCTTCGGTAAGAGCGTAAATTTTTTGATTTGCTCATAGTCGGGCAGGTCTTTTTGGAATTTGTGCAAACGCTTGGAAACGAACTCGATAACTTGTGTGTTTTTGATAAGTTCTGCAGGCGATTTGTAGCTGATGTTGAGGTCTTTAATCATCTGCCCCAATGTTTCGAAATTAGGTACAATCAGTGCTGCTACGAACTTGCGGCCATCGGCGATAACTGCGATTTGTTCGATGACGTTATCTTTCCCTACTTTCCCTTCGATATGTTGCGGTGCGATGTATTTGCCGTTGGAGGTCTTCATCAATTCTTTGATGCGGTCTGTGATGTACACATTGTTTTGAGCATCGAGGTTGCCGGCGTCGCCTGTGTGCAAAAATCCGTCGTGGGTAAATGCGTTTTTGGTTTCTTCAGGATTGTTATAATACCCTTTCATGACCATACCGCCTTTGACGAGGATTTCGTTGTTTTCACCGATTTTGATTTCCGCATTGGGCATGATGCCGCCTACGGATTTGAGTTTCGACGGGATGTCTTCCCAGCACGATACGGTAGCGAGTGTTTCGGTCATTCCGTAGCCGAGTTTTACATTTACACCAATGGCATGGAAGAAACGCCCGATGGAGGGTTCGAGATTAGCGCCTCCGCATGGCATAAAACGGATGCGTCCTCCGAGGGATTGTTTGAGCTTGCTGAATACGAGTTTGTCCGACAAGGCGTATGCTTTTGCTAAGAACCACGATGGCTTTTTACCTTTTTGCTTGGCTTTGAGCATTTGTTTTCCGCTGCGTGTGGCAAACGAAAAAACAATTTTTTTGACCAACGAAGCTCCCGTAATCATGTCATACACGGTAGCGTATACTTTTTCGTAAAAACGAGGTACGGCACACATGAGCGTGGGGCGGACTTCGGTAAGAGCGGCTTTTATTTCGGTAGTATTTTCGAGGTAATAATTTGTAACGCCTTTGTAAAGAATATAATACGTCCAAGCCCGTTCGAATACATGCGATAACGGTAAAAAAGCCAGCGAAACATCGGTGTGGTCAACATCGAGCCGTTCGTCATGCCCAACGAGTTGGTAGGCGAGATTTTCGTAGTCGAGCATTACGCCTTTGGGGTCGCCTGTCGTTCCCGATGTATATATGATGGTGAAAAGGTCTTGCAGTTGTGCCTCTTGCAATCGTTGTTGTAAGAGGGTGTTCCACTTCGGCTCTTTGCCCAAAGCCAGTAATGCATCCCACGTAAGTGAAAAAGTACTCTCGCAAGGGACGATGCTGTCTTTCATCAATATAATTTTGGTCAATGACGGGCATGCCCCGGCGATGCTGGCAGCTTTGTCATACTGCTGTTGGTCGCCGACGAATAGCACTTTTATGCCCGCATGGTTGATGACGTATTGGGCTTGTTCGGTGGTGTTCGTGGCGTAGATAGGTACGCTTATGGCTCGGATTTGCAACGATGCGATGTCGGCAATAGTCCACTTAGGCATGTTTTGTGCAAAAATCCCGATTTTGTCTTGCACTCCGATACCGAGAGAAAGCAATGCTTGCGACAGGGCATCGGCTTGCGTTGCGTATTCTTTCCAGGTGATGCCTTCCCAAGTGTTGTTTTCGGTGCGGTGCATCAGTACTTTTTTATCGGCAAAAGTGTTGATGTTTTGTCGGAAAGTACGAATGTAATGATAGTCTGTAAGTCTCATTTGCATATAGTTTTGGTGGGCAAATATAATGAAAAAAAAAGAGTATGCAATAGGGACGACGGATTAGGTTTTGTTCCGCCGTTGGTATTACAAGCGGGTTACTTTATCTACGCCTTTTACGCTTTTGATGTCTTGCATTATTTTTTTGAGAGTGGTATTGTTGTTTACATTGATAGCTACCTTGCCGTTGAACATATTTCCTTCGGTATCGATGTTGATATTGGTCATTTTCACGTATTTGTTGTCCGATATTATTTTAGAAATATCGCCCACGAGTCCCGTCCGGTCAAGTCCGCTGATGCGTAGTGCGACTTTGAACTCTTGCTCTTCGGATTTTGTCCAACGGGCGGTCATGATGCGGTAGGCGTAATTGGATTGCATCGAGATGGCATTCGGGCAGTTTTTCTTGTGGACTTTTACGCCTTCATTGATGGTGATAAAGCCAAAAATCGGGTCGCCGGCAATAGGATTGCAACATTTGGCAAAGGTGTAATCGAGGGTTTCGCCTTCTTTGCCGAATACAATGCCGTCATAATGTTCGCTTGTATCTTGCGTGAATTCTTCTTGCGGCACGGCGGTTTTGCGGGGCGTGATTTTGCTTTTCAGATAATTGAATATCGATGAGCGTTTGGAAGCAAACTCTTTCAGCATTTGGTTGTTGATTTCGCCTGTGCCGGCTTGGTAGAACACATCAAGACTTGTTTTGGTTTTGAAGTGATTGACCAAATCATTGACGACATCTTCCGTCAAGCTGATTTTCAACTGTTTGAGTTTGCGCTGCAGGAGTTCTTTTCCATCGGTGGCGATTTGTTTTTTCTCTTCTTTGAGCGATGATTTTATTTTGCTCCGGGCTTTGGCTGTGGTGGCGTATTCGAGCCAGTTTTTGTTGGGTTTGGCATTTTCGGAAGTGATGATTTCGACCTGATCGCCGCTGTGAAGGCGGAAATTCAGAGGAACAAGCTTGTTATTCACCTTTGCGCCCCGTGTTTTCATCCCGACTTCGGTATGGATGTAAAATGCAAAATCAATAGGTGTAGCCCCCTTGGGCAAGGATTTTATTTCGCCATTGGGCGTGAATACGAATATTTCTTTGGCGTAGAGGTTGAGTTTAAAATCTTCCACAAAATCCACGGCATTGCCGGCACTGTTTTCGAGTACTTCCTGCAGCCGGTTGAGCCAGACTTCGATACCGGCTTCTTCTTGGTTTCCGTGCTTGTATTTGAAGTGGGCAGCATAGCCTTTTTCGGCGATTTCGTGCATACGTTCGCTACGGATTTGCACTTCTACCCATCGCCCTTTTGGGCCCATTACGGTAATGTGGAGCGCCTCATAGCCTGTTGATTTTGGTGCGGAAATCCAATCGCGAAGGCGGGTAGGATTGGGGCGGAAGTGGTCGGTAACGATGCTGTATATCTTCCAGGCGAGAAATTTTTCTTCTGCCGGCTCGCTTTTGTAGATGATACGGATGGCAAATTTGTCGTAAATCTCTTCAAAGCTCACATTTTGGGCATCCATTTTTTTATGGATAGAAAAAATAGATTTCGACCGGCCTTTGATGGTGTAATTTATTTTTTGTTGGTCAAGCGATGATTTGATGATGTCGGAAAACGCCGTGATGTAGGCTTTTTGTTCATCTTTTGACTCTTCCATTTTCCCGAGGATGCTGTAATAGCGTTCAGGCTCGGTGTATTTGAGTCCGAGGTCTTCGAGTTCGGTTTTGATATTGTACAGCCCGATGCGGTGTGCCAGCGGCGCATATATATAAAGAGTTTCGGAAGCGATTTTGGTTTGTTTGTGTTCCGCCATCGATGCCATGGTTTGCATATTGTGCAGTCGGTCGGCTATTTTGATGATGATAACCCGGACGTCATCATTCATGGTGAGCAATAGTTTTCGGAAATTTTCAGCTTGAAATGAGCTGTCTTTTTCCTTGCTCAAATGCGATATTTTGGTCAGCCCTTCCACGATATGTGCGACCGTTTTCCCAAACAAACGTTCCATGTCCCCGAGTGTGTAATCCGAATCTTCCACCACATCGTGGAGTAGTGCGGCAGCGATAGACACCGCATCGAGCCCGATTTGCGAAGCCACGATTTTGGCGACAGCTATCGGGTGGAATATATAAGGTTCGCCACTCTTACGGCGTTGGTCTTTATGCGCATCGACTGCCGTATCAAACGCCAACCGGATGAGCTTTTTGTCGTCATCGGTCAGGGTCTGGTAGCTGATGCTGAGCAATTCTTTATATTCGCGAGCAATTGCTTTGTTTTCTTCTTCTAAGTCAAAAGTGTATTCCATAGGATAAAATTAGTCATTTTTTCGTATTTGACAAATTTTTTCCGATATTTTTTTATGGAAATTTGGACGGATGGTCTGAGGGGAAAAAAATCCAAAGAAATAACTACTAGTAGAAAAATAGATTTTGTACTGCGATTAGATTTCTCGTTTGTTATATTTTTTCAATGCCAGACGGTATTCGGCAAGAATAACCTTCACGTCATCGACCATTTTGTTGGTTAGTTCGGCGACCGAAGTGGTGTTGTAGCCGTAGAGCGTACCATATTCTTCATCATCGGTACGCCCCCGTAATTTTCCTTCTTTGTCAATGATGTATACGAGCGATGTATAGCCATTTTCAGGGAGTAAAGAGTTGGTTTTAAGTTTTTTGTGTGTATTGTGGAGGGCGCTGTCGGACAAAGGTACAAAATGCCATTTCGAGAGGTCATTGTACTTGCCGAGTTCGTTCGTGAGCGTACGTATAGCGGCGTCTTGTCCTGCATTGTAAAAGAAAATAAACTGAAAATCAGTGAATTCACCAAAACGTTTTCCTATTTTCTCATTGAGGTTGAATACGCCGGTGCGTTGTGCTTCTTCGGCATTCCCGAGAAATCCCACAACGGATATTTTATCATGTATCATGATGCTGTCATTGTCGATAGCCAGAAAAGGTTCTTCCCAGCTGACAGACGGCGTAACTATCGGGAGCCGGGCAAAATTATACACGCCCGAAGCAAAAAACAAATACACCACAATCGGGATGACAAACAAGGCTATAAGGACGGCTTTTTTCTGCATTTTTCTATTTTTTAGGTTTGCAAAGATAGTTTTTTTATTATAGGAAAGCAACGTTTCAAAATAAAGCTATTTTGACTTTCAATTGTTTATATATTTTAACTAAAAATAATTTCTTTTATTTAGATTGATTAAAAATATTTTTTTTTACATTTGCAACGGATTAATGACTGAATGGTATTTATTACGTTGTAATAGTGTAGAAATTTGATATACAAAACTGTAAAAATTTGCATACGATGTTATTTTTTTATGTTTGCAACGGATTGCTGATGAAATCATATTTTTATTTTTGTAAT
>JAUNTM010000106.1 GCA_030538675.1 Capnocytophaga sp. | reverse complement strand
GAGGCAATTTGGAAATTTGGAAATGAGGCGATTTGGAAATGACATACTCATTTTTTTTTAAGAAAAAATTAAAACGTATGTGTTAGCAAAAATTTTCAAATTTTCAAATTGCCTCATTTCCAAATTTCTTAAACGCATCATAATTCCTTGTATTTTGTTTTTCGGAAAAAATCATTCCGTCACGCATCCGTATGGTGCGTTGCGAAAATGAAGCATCGTATTCGGAGTGTGTTACCATAACAATGGTTGCTCCGTGCGCGTGCAGGTCGGTCATTAGTTCCATCACTTCGTTGCCGTTTTTGCTGTCGAGATTTCCGGTAGGTTCGTCGGCGAGAATGAGTTCGGGGTCGTTCACTAAGGCACGTGCTACGGCGACCCGCTGTTGCTGTCCGCCCGAAAGCTGTTGCGGATAATGCGTCAAGCGGTGCGAAATAGCGAGCCGTTCGGCAATTTTCCCGACCATTTCCTTGCGTTTTCCTGCCGGAACATTATTATAAATGAGGGGCAATTCGATATTGGCATACACCGAAATTTCGTCTATCAGATTGAAATTCTGAAAGATAAACCCGATGTGCTGTTTGCGGATTTTGGAGCGTCCGCTTTCTTTGAGACCTATCATTTCGTTTCCGAGCAGTTGGTAATTTCCGCCCGAGGCACTGTCGAGCAATCCGATAATATTTAACAAAGTCGATTTACCGCAGCCCGACGGTCCCATAATGCTGACAAATTCGCCCTTGCTGACCGCCAGCGACACATCGTGCAAGGCTCGGGTTTCTACTTCTTCCGTACGGAAAATTTTACTGAGTTTGGTGGTTGTAATCATATTTTTTTAATTTGAAAATTTGACGATTTGGAAATTTGAAAATGGCTTAATAGATTTGAAATTGTTTGAAATTGTTCGATGTTGTTTGATATTATTTATTTTGAAAATGGCTTGGCTATTCCCTATTCGCTGCCCACTATCCCCTAAAACTTATTCCCTCAACACCAACTGCTTCATTTTCAGATAATCCGAATAATTTGAGGTGATGACTTTTTCGCCGGGTTGCAATCCTTCGAGGACTTCGTAATAGATAGGGTTTTCACGTCCTAAACGGATATTGCGGCGTTCGGCGGTGTTGCCGTTTACGACGAAAATCCACTGTCCGTTGGTATCGCTGTAAAAACCGCCTTTGGGGATAACCGTTTTCTGTGTTTTTTCTGACAATGAGAGTTTTACGCTGAAACTCGTTCCTTGGCGGAGGTTGTCGGGAGGCATTTCGTCGAAAATGAGTTCCGTCAAAAAGCGTCCGTTTTTCACTTCGGGGATAATCCGTAAAACGGTAACGTTGGCTGCTTTTTCAGCCGTGCCGATAGTGCCTTTCTGTCCTTCCGATATTTTGGAAAGATAATATTCGTCCACATCGGCGATGAGTTTGTAGCCCTGCATCATATCGATTTTCCCGATACTTTCGCCTTGCTGGTACGTTTTTCCGAGAACGGGTTCAAACGAAGAAAGCCGTCCACCTATGGGTGCTGTGATTAGGAAATTCTGTTTGTTCTTCCGTAAGATGTCCAAACTGCGTTGCATCGACACGATGGCTTGGTTCATTTGACTGATTTGCAACGCGTTGGCTTGCTTTTCTTTTTCGGTGCTTTCACGGATTATCTGCATCCGTTCTTCGTTGAAACGGTAATTTTCCTGCGTGTTAATCCATTCGTTGAGCGGTAAAATTTCCTGTTCGTACAGTTTTTTGTTCAGTTCAAAAAGATTTTTGGCATTCGTATAATCGTGCTGGATAGCGATGAGGTCTTTGGCAAACGACAGTTCTTGGTTGCGGAGATCGAGTTTGGCTTTATTCAGATTGTTAATCTGCTCAACGATAGCCGTTTCCTGCTGCATATAGGTCAGTTCGGAGTTCGGATTGTAGAGCCTGACCAGCGGTTGTCCCTGCGTTACGGTACTTCCGTTTTGCGTAAAAATTTCCTGTACCGCACCGCCTTCCACGATGTTGAGCAAGGTAGAATGCAGCGGTTCTACTTTCGCTTGAAATGCGATAAAATCCTCAAAAACAGCTGTTTCCACCTCACGAATGGTAATTTCGTTACGGGCAACGGCAAGGCTTTTTTCGCGGGTGGCGAGATATATTATTCCGCCAACAAAAAGCAAGCCTGCTAATGCGATAAGGTATTTCGGTTTTAAGAATGATTTCTTTTTTTCAATTCTGGTATCCATAGCGGTTAATTTTGTTTGATAACGATAGATAAAAATCCGTGCCAATTGATTAATAATTTTTAAACACTTAATTTTCATTTATTTACAAAAACGAAATTAATTGAAAAATGTCCGAAAACGGACAGTGTACGTTCGGAAACGGACAGTTGTTAATTTGGAAATTTGAAGATTTGGAAATGAGGCAATTTGGAAATGACTTACTCAAAATTATTTTTATTAAAAATGTTGTAAGAAAATATTTTTTTTGTATCTTGCCAACAGAAAAAATTAATAATATTACCGTATGAACAGAAAAATTTTAACATAAGAATTATTCCTGATTATTCTTCTAATAATTGGGTGCAAAAAAGAAAATTTGGAATTGGCTGAAGATGTGTTGAGGTATGAATACCAAGAAGTAAATGGTTACAGCCTTTCAAGAGAGAATGCTTTGGCAGAAGCTCAACAGATAATAGATTTATTTGATAAAACAAATGTTTTAACTAAAAAGAAAAAGCGGAAAATAGCATCGATAGAGAGTGTTATAAGTGATGTAAGCAGTAAAAAAGGAATTGACAAAACAGCAGAAACTGTAGCTTATATTGTTAATTTTGAAAATGATATGGGATATGCTGTAGTGTCAGGAGACTATCGGGTAGGAAGTGTTTTAGCAGCCGCACCGCAAGGGAATATCAGATTAGATGCGGATGAAGAAATCCCACCAGCATTAGCAGTGTTTTTTGCTAATACGGAGACGTTGTATTCTCAACGAATACAAATGATAGAAATGGAAGAGCCTGAAATCGAAACATATAAAGTATACAGAGATTGGGAAGTAATGGAGCGTTTAGACCCATTGATAAAAACAAAGCGGGGCAAAGAAGTCCTTACAATGATAATGCACCTTTCTTAGAAAATGGCAATCGGGCTGCGGCTGGGTGTGTTGCAACAGCGATAGGACAATTGATGGCGTACCACCGTTATCCTCTTACCTATAATTGGGATGAGATGACAGAATATTCTTTTCCGTATTCACTGGTTGGGAGAGCAGAAGTAGCAAAACTTTTTAAAACAATAGGAGATAATGTGAACATGCAATGGGGAGACGAAAGTGGGGCTTATGTATCTGATGCTGTTTTCTCATTTCCGAAAGGAAGGGTATAAAAAAACTGGAGATTATACGGGCTATAATTTTAGCAGAATAAAAAACTCTTTATCAGAAGGGACTCCGCTAATAATAAGTGCTTATGCACTCAGGGAAACATATACCTACAGAACATGGTTTTTGGGACCTAAGAAAACGGGATACAGATACGATGTCGGTCATGCTTGGGTTTTGGATGGTTGGATAAGTAGAAAGAGACGAGTTGATATTTTTAAAAGTAATGATATTAAAAATCCTGTTGATTATTACTATGAATACGATGATTTAGTTCATTGTAATTATGGTTGGAGTGGTAGAAGCGATGGCTACTATAATAGTACCGTATTTACTACAAATGCTGGTCCGGTAACAAGAAAAAGTGGGCAAAGGGGGAATTACCAATTCAAATTGGAAGTTTTGTATGATGTTAAACCTTAATTTTAAAAATTATGAAAAAAATAGTAGCATTTATAACAATAGTTTTTTTAGGTATTGCTTGTACTACCGACAAAATTAACAAAGATAACCCAATAGGACCTGATACGATTGGTCTATCAACGGAAGAATTACAATTTGGCAGTGAAGGTGGTACACAAACCGTTACTACAAAGGGGGATGTTTGGATTATCCATGAATTATATGATGAAAATAATAAGGTTATCCCTCTTGAAAAATTGGAAACAGAAGGACGTCTTATCGTAAATAATAACGTAGAAACATTTACAACAATTAGAGGAAGTTGGTTTACTATTGAACGAAATTTGCAGAGTATTACTGTAACGCTAACGGATAATACAGAAAATGTAGGCAGAAGTTTTTTTATTATGATGTCCGACACAAGGAATCGGCACGGCTATCTTAAAATAATTCAAGAAAAGAAATAAAATCGAATAAGTAGTTTTTTCAGAAAACCGCAAACCCATAAGTAAATGAACGTATGAGTTTGCAGTTTTGTGAATTTATCAAATAACTTCAAACTAAAATCTTTCATTTCCAAATTACCAACACCAGAATAAGCCATCATTTTCAAATTTTCAAATTGCCAAATTTTCAAATTGTCTTATCTTTGTTTTTTCAATCCAAAAAAATGCGGAAAATACAAGCAAGCATAGTCATCATCGACGACCAACCCGACATCTTGCTGTCGGCAAAAATGCTTTTGAAAAAACATTTTGAAACCGTAGCCACACTATCCGAACCCAAAGAATGCGTAAGCTATCTTTCTGAAAATAAGGTAGATGTGTTGCTTTTAGATATGAATTACCGCATCGGGTACGAGGACGGCAGGGAAGGGATATATTTTCTTAAAGAAATCAAAAAACTGTCGCCCGATACGGTAGTTTTGCTGATGACGGCTTTCGGGAAGGTCGAAACGGCGGTAGAAGGACTTAAATCGGGGGCTTCGGACTATATTCTCAAGCCTTGGGATAATGACAAACTCGTCGAAACCGTGAAAAAAGCCGTACAGGAACACCGCAAAAACCGTTCGGAAAGCGGCAATAAACCGTCCGAAACGGAAATTTTTTTCAAAGGAAATTCCAAAACAGCCGAAAAAGCCTACCTGCTCGCCGAAAAGGTTGCCCGCACCGATGCCAACGTATTGATTTTGGGCGAAAACGGTACGGGAAAATACGTGATGGCACGCTACATCCACGATAATTCGCTACGGAAATCCAAGCCGTTCGTACACGTTGATTTGGGCTCGCTCAGTTCGCAACTGTTTGAAAGTGAGCTTTTCGGTTATGCCAAAGGAGCATTTACCGATGCCAAAACCGATACGCAGGGACGCTTTGAGGCGGCGGACGGCGGTACGCTTTTTTTGGACGAAATCGCCAACGTGCCGCTGCATTTGCAATCCAAATTATTGCAGGCAATCCAGAGCAAATCGGTCATCCGCTTGGGCGAAATCCGTCCGCGACCGCTCGATGTCCGCATCATCACGGCAACCAACGCCTCTTTGGAAAAAGAAGTTATAAGCGGAAATTTCCGTCAGGATTTGTTCTACCGCATCAATACGATGGAAATAATACTGCCGCCACTTCGGGAACGAAAAGATGATTTACTACCGATGGCGGATTTTTTCCTACAAAAAATGACGGCAAAATACGAACGGGAAGCAATCCGTTTTTCGGAAGAAGCTCTTATGCAAATTGCTGAATACCAATGGAAAGGAAACGTCCGTGAAATGGGAAACCGTATTGAGCGGGCAGTCATTTTGTGCAACGGAGAATTGGTTACGCCCGATGATTTGGATTTGCCGTTGGATTTGCCAACGTTACCCGATACCGGCATTCTTTCGGATTTGGAAAAAAACACGATTGAAAAAGCCCTCGCCGACAATGCCCATAACATCAGCAAAACGGCACAGGCACTCGGTATTTCGCGTCCCGCACTATACCGCCGAATGGAAAAATACGGAATTAAAGAATGATTTTTAATAGAAAAAGTTGCAAAATAATTTTTTTTGTAGTTACTTTGTACTTACAAAAATATGCTATATTATGGAATTGACCCTGACCAATATCGGAAACTCAAAAGGCATCAGATTGCCAAAAACCATTCTTGAAACCTATAATATCCAAGATAAATTAGAAATTATATTAGAAAAAGGATATTTTATTGTAAAACCGAAGGCAAAACCACGACAAAATTGGGAGAATGCTTTTCAAAAGATGAATGAAAATGGCGATGATACACTTTTGATAGAAACTTTTTTTGACGATGAAAACTTAGAAGAATGGATGTAAACCAATATGACATCGTACTTGTCAATCTCGACCCAACGGTGGGAAACGAAATAAAAAAAACTCGTCCGTGCCTTGTTTTGTCACCCGATGAAATGAATAAACATATCCAGACGGTCATCATCGCACCGATAACGAGCCGTTCCAAAAATTACCCGACAAGAGTGGCTATTAAAGGAACGACTGAAGGCTGGGTTGTAATTGACCAAATCCGAACGATTGACAAACAAAGAATTATTGCTAATTTTGGAAAAATTTCCGAGAAAGAAATAAAAAAAGTAAAATCTGTCATTAAAGAAACTTTAGTTGACTGAAAAGTCGTCCCTGATGAACACCCAACAGAAACTAACCTTACGTATTATCCTCATTATCATAATGATAGGAATACTCGGTTATACGCTGCTTTCCGATTATTTTTTTACGGCAGTGATGATGTTGGTGGTGGTTGCGGTATTGCTTGCCGAAATGCTTACCTATATCAATAAGGTGTTCGGTTATTACAACCGTACGATTTCGGCAATGCTGCACGACGATTTTTCTGCCGATTTTTCAAATCACAAAAACTACCAAAATTATCAGGAACTTTTTTCGCTTTACGGAAAACTCAAAAAACAGCGGGGCGAAACACTTTCCAAAGACCAAATTTACCGTTCGATTTTAAATCATCTTGAAACGGGTATCGTGATTTTGCAGGTATCGGGCGGTTCGTGGGAAATTATGCTGATGAACGAATATTTTTCGTCGTATTTCAAAATCCCGAAAGTTACGCACTGGAAATACCTGCAAAAAATGCTGCCGCAACTCTGCGAAATCATTGAAAAAGAGAATTTTGCCGAACTGAAAACGCCTCTGCAAATCAAGCCTTCGCAACAGGAATTGCAAACGTTCATCTTGCAGACTTCACGCTCCAAAACGTTCGGACGGGAATATTACGTCATTATGCTCGATTCCATTCAAAAAGTGGTGGAACGGCGGGAACGCGAGGCGTGGAACAGCCTGATGAAAGTCATTTCGCACGAGTTGCTCAACTCGCTTACGCCTATCCGTTCGCTTTCGCAACATATTGAACAAGTAGTGCAACAGGACGATTTTTCGGAAGAAGACATTAGCGATATTAAGTTGAGTATGAGTGCCATACGCCGACGAAGCGACCACCTGCAACAATTTGCAGAAAGCTACCGTAAGCTCGCTATGCTGCCCTCGCCCAATCGTAAAGAATTGTCATTGAAGGCGTTAGTATCGGGAAGTTTGCAATTGATGCGTCCGCTTGCCACCGAAGCCGGTGTAACACTCATCAATTCTATCGGGAATGATTATTCGCTTTACGCTGATGCTTCACAATTGGAGCAGGTAATTATCAATTTGATTTCCAACGCAATACACGCACTTTCGGAAAGCGGAATAAAAGAAATTGAAATTTTTTCAGAAGTAAAAAATAATCGTTTGTATCTTCGCATCGCCGACAGCGGAAAAGGCATCGACAAAGAAATCGAAGACAAAATATTTCTACCGTTTTACACCACGAGGCAAGGCGGTAGCGGCATCGGGCTGACCCTTTCCAAAAACATCATTGAAGCCCACGGAGGGTATCTCACTTTTTACAGAGAAAACGAAAAAACGGTTTTTGTGGTTTGTCTGTAAAGAAGAAATTTGAAGATTTGGAAATTTGAGAATTTGAAAATGATTTACTCGTACTTTACTTTCTTACAACTATCAAAGCTTTTTAAATTCCAAATTAAACCGCTGTAAGGGTGGTATTTTCAAATTTCCATACGAGCTTGCGGCTACCTAAGGAAAGTATCACATTCCCTCATTTTTTTGGGTCGGGCTTTCCGCTGC
>JAUNTM010000105.1 GCA_030538675.1 Capnocytophaga sp. | reverse complement strand
ACTTCTTTTATAAATTCATTTAATGCAAAATTTGAATCTTTGTCAAGCAAAAAAGGTTGTTTTCCTTCGCCCAACTGTACCAATAACAACGGGTCGGTGTTATAACCTTCTTTCGCAAAATCCAAATATGCCCTTAGTTCTTGTACGCTTTCAAATTTGTTTTTTTGGGGAATAGCATTCTTTTTGTCATCGTCAGAATAAATCCCGATTTCAATTTCTATACTCATCGCCTAAATCCTGTTTTGCGTTCACGTTCAATTTCTTTGGCTTCTTCCTCACGCTCCCGGTTGGCATCTTGGTACAGGTCGGGGTCATTGACATCCAATCGGATTTCTGACTTTTCTTGTTTTTTTGACTGGCTTTCATTCGGAGTAGCATCGTCAATGGTGCTAATGGTTTTTGAAACGATATTGAGGTTATTGGTTATCTCTTTGCCGATTTCTGGGAACTTGTCAATTTTATCTTGTAAGAAGCCTTTCAGTTTCAGCAGTTCGATTTTGAAGCGGTTGCTTTCCTGCGTACTTTCTTTTTCTGCAACGATTTTTGCCACTTTTTCCACATCATTGAGCAAGTCAAATTCGGTTATCCGCTCTGTTTTGTTATCGAGAACGAATACTTTTTTCCGCATATCAAAAGGAGTGTCGTTCGTAAGCTCTGTCATTTGGCTGTACACGATTTCATTTTGGCTTTGTTCCATAATGTCAGAAATGGTTTTGTCTCGTTGGAAAATGTTCACATTCAGACGGGTATTGTTGTCTGATAGCAGAAAAATCAAACGGTCTTTGCCGTTGTCGGCAACCATAGCATGTCCGTTCAAAAACTTATCAATGTCGTTTTGAGAAAGTTTTTTTGAAAATGAATTATCGTCATTGATAATTCCGTATTCTTTGAGGTCGTTTGTTGGTAAATTATTATCCATAGCTGAAAAAATATTAGGTTATTTCTTTTTAAATTCAAAGGTTGTTTTATAGTTTTCATCAAGCACGATGTAGGCTTCAAATTCTTTTCCTGCCTTGCTTTTAAGCCCTTTTACGAGGGCTGTTTTTCCTTTTTGCAACAGGTCTTCAATGTTTTTTACGGAAAGGTTTTTGGAGGCAATTTCTTTCCAAATTACAAAATCGCATCCTTCTTTGTAAGCACTACAACCGAAGCCTTTTTTGCCCTCGTAGATAGCTCCTTTTTTGCATTTTGGGCATTGACCGAAGTTCTTACGCTGTGCTTGTACGGTGGCTTGCGTAGTAAAAACTCCATTCACCATTTTGGTTACATAGTCGGAAACTTTGTGGTAAAACTCATTTTCTGAAATTTCGCCTTGGGTTACTTTCAAAAGTTGGTGTTCCAATTTGGCGGTTTCTCCAACGTTTACCACTTCCATATTCCGAATGGTTTCATAGAATTGCATTCCGAGTTGGGTAGGCGTGTATTTGTTTTTTTCAAAAGCGATAAATTTTCTGCGTTCCACCAATTGTTTTATAATTTCGGGGCGTGTGGCTTTTGTTCCGATTTGCAACGCTTTTAAGTCGATTTCATTTTTCAGATTTTCGTACAAATCGGGGTTTTCGTTTTGTAGGAATTTTGCCAAATTCGAGAGGTCTTCCGTGAGGGTTGCCGGATTATAGATGGCAGGTGGTTTGCTTTCTATATCTCTGATTTTTTTGTCATAAATAGTTACCTTATCGCCATTTTTATAGGGAAGTTCCAAGGCGTACTCTTCATTGTTTTCATCAATGGCTTCATCATCTTTTCCTTTGACCGAAGGGCTGTACTGCATCCAACCAACTTGTATTTGTTTACTCGTTCTTGTTACAAATGGCGTATTTTGATTTTCAAATAAATACTTGTTTTTTTCAAAAATGGCGGGGTCGGAAAAACTTTCCAAACAGCGGCGTATGATAAGCCTGTAAATATCAAGTTCTTGTTGTGATAATTTCGAAAGCTCCGCAGTCTGTCCTGTAGGAATGAGGGCATCGTGTGAGCCTGTAATTTTTGAGCCGTCCACTGATTGAGGAGTATAATCCGGAAATTGAAAATCTTCCACACCAACTATTTCTTTTGCCAAAGTCTGTAATGATTTTTTCAATTTTCCGTAGCCCTCTTCGGTAATATATGCATCTTCTGTGCGTGGATATGAAATGAGCTTGGCTTCATACAATTTTTGTGCAGCAGCTAATACTTGCGAAGCATCGTATTTATGAAACTTATTAGCAACAATAGTAAGGCTATCCAATGTGTGCAATAAAGGGGCTTTTTTGGTTTCTTTTTTAAGTTCACGATTTACGAATGTATGTTGTTCTGAAAGTTTTGAGAATACTTTTGCAACTTCGTTTCTATCCTCAAAAACATCACTTTCCGAAGTAAATTCAATGCTGTTATGTGTATGCATTGCTATTATTTTGAAAGTATATGTTTTTTCGTGATTTTTATTTTTTTGGTATCGTTCGCACACGATTTTTAAAATAATGGTCTGTACCCTGCCGATACTCAACAAATTCCCTGCTCCGAATTGCAAGGTTGCCGACTGCGTTCCGTTCACACCGATAAGCCAATCGGCAATGGCTCTCGAATAGGCACTTTTTGACAGATTTTCCAAAAAAGCATCGCCTTGCGTGAACTTCGGATTGACAAATGCCTTTCGGATTTCTTCATCGTCCAATGATGATAACCACACTCTTTTGAACGGCAATTTGCATTTCAAATAATGATAGATGTATCGGAAAATCAATTCGCCCTCCCGGTCGGCATCGGTGGCACAATAAATTTCTCCGGCTTTGTCCAATAAACTACCAATGGTTTTCAGTTGCTTTTTCACACCGGAATCGTCTTTGGCAACGTATTGATACGCCAAAAGTTCCGGAATAAGAGGCAAATAAGATTTATCCCATTTTCCTTCCGTGCGGTAGGCGGTATCTTTGGCAAGTTCTATCAAATGCCCGAAAGCCCAAGTGATGATGTACCTGTCATTTTCCAAATAACCGTCGTGGGTATCAAAGTTGCTTAATGCCTGTGCATACATTTTTCCCTGCGTGGGTTTTTCTGCAATAATCAATATTTTTTTCATTCGTTAATGTTGTTATTAATGTTTATCAAATCATTCAAAAAAGGAATCGGGTCGATGTGTCCGTCATTTTCTTTTACGGTAAAATGCAAATGCGGTGCTGTTGAGCTTCCTGTATTTCCGCTCCGTCCAATAATAAAACCTGCTTCCACCTGCTCTCCATTTTTGTAATAGACTTCGGACAAATGCGAATACGAAGTTTCAAAACCGTTCGGGTGTACGATTTTTATAAAAATTCCGCCACCGTTGGTATCCCAACCAGTGCTGCTGACTTTTCCGCCCAAAACGGAATACACAAATTCATAATGGGCTTTGATGTCGATACCGTTGTGCATTTCATCTCTTTTTAAAATCGGGTGGAAACGCATCCCGAAAGGCGAGGTAATCTGTAAATCGCCATTAATAGGCATTGCTGTCTTTGTTTTTTGCTTTTTCCCGCGGTCTGTTTTTTTCTCCGGATAGTTTTCTGCAATGATTTTTCGTGCAACACTTATGAGAATGGAATCTTCCAACCGCTTGAACACTGTTTTTTCGGAATCTTTCTGACGGATAATCTGTTTTAACGAATCTACTTCTTTCCTTAATTCTGATTTTTCGGAAGAAAACAGCTTCCAACGCCTTTTTTTTGATTTTTTTTCGGGTTCTTCGGGTTGGGGTTCAACCACTTCATAAGGGCTTTTTTCTTCCTTTGGTTGCGGATTAAGCATGTTGAACTGTGCCGTAACTGCATTGCAGAAAAAGACAAAAAATCCAAGACAGATATGTGTCGTTTTATTTCGCATTATCGGTTATTTACTTCGCTGATAATCAATTGTACCTCTTTGTTAATCCTTCGGAAATTCGCCATTAGGATTTCGTTTTTATTATCCTTGCCGTTTTTATCTTTAAACGAATAATACACAGGCATTTCGGGATAATTACTGCTTTCTTGCTTAATCGCTTTCATATCGAGATTAATTTTACCGCTGATGGCAGATGTTTTGTATTCTTCGGGTTGGTTTTCTTCGCCCTGCACGACCATTCCGACCATTTCGCCTGTACGGAGAGACGCTATCTTTCCGGCAGGAATCATTACATCCATTTTTTCGTTAATTGACATTGTTGTGCCTTGTTGTGAAACTGATTCGGAATAGCTTTTTTGTTTGATTTTCCCAAAGAGTTTTTCAAGCCAATCAAGTGTTTCTTTATTCCGAACGGCTCCGGCTAAAATGTTTCCGTTAATCGCCTGTATGGTTTCTCCAACTTCTTTTTTGTAAAACTGCTTTAACTGCGGAATTTCTTGCAAACCGAGCATTACAGCTACTTTGTTACTCCTTGCCGTGGCGATAAGGTTGTCGATTTTATGGATATAAATCGTCGGGAACTCATCGGCAATAAGTCCGCTGGGAAGATTTCCTTTGTCGTTGATGAGTTTCAGCGTTTGGTTTAGTACGGAGGAATACAGTGCCGAGTTGATGTCTTGCGTACCCGGACTGGAAGCCAAAACGAGGATGGACGGATTTTCTTTGTTCGATATTTTTAAATCTACTTCATCGCCACTGAATACCCAAAAACTCTCTTTCGTAGCCAATCGGGAAATGAAAATTTTAACTGTTCCTACCTGTCCTTCCAATTGGTCAAAGGCTTTGTTCTCATACGCCGACTTGAAAGGCGACATAAGCGAAACCAGTTCTTCATTGGTAAACAGCGTATCGAAAATATCCTCATAGCTTTGGTTCATAAATGAAAGCAAATGCGGTAATGACGAATATTTTCCGTTTTCATACGTAGCAAAAAAGTAAATGCACGAAGCCAAAAAGTTAATTGCCGATTGCGTAAAAAACGCTTCCGAACCGCCACCGCCCGAGCCACCGCCTTTTTGCAATGCTGATACGGTTGCCTCTGCCAAATCTTGTGCTTGTGCGAGGGTTTGTAAATATTCTTTTTTCAAAGGATTAACCCTTCTTGATTTTTCCACATCATTGAGATTGATGACCACGAAATTGTGATTATAGTCCTTATCTGTCTGCTTTTTAAGCAAGTAATGGTAATATGCAATTTGAGCGAGGTCGGGAAATTTGAAATCGTAAATACAAAGACAAAATCCTTTGGCTATCAGCTGGCGTATGGCAGGATTGATAACCCCGAATGATTTACCGGTTCCCGGCACACCGATGACAAACGTTCCCCGAAACGGGTCGATATTTATATAACCTTGATGCATAGTGCCTTTGTAACGAAATAAATATGGGATATTTATAATCGTAGGACCTTCCACTAATTCTCTGTTTTGGTCGAAACTTTCTTCTTCGGTATTCCAACGGTCTTTACCCATTTTGGTTTGCATATACTTGGAAATGTTATCCGCCCCCATTTGGGTTATCATCACACCGACAAACGATAATAAGGAATACGCTACTTGATACATATTGAGGTATGGCACAATTTGCGGTAAATCAGAATTTTCTGCACCCGACACCAATGCCAACGAACCTAACACCAACAATAAACCTACAAGAATAGGAAGTACAATTTCTTTCACAACATTCAAGTCCCTTTTCTTTTTGGCTTTCGTCCCGATGGCTACCAGTGCTATCAAAATAAGCGTACTTAACTTTGCGTGTACAGGCGGATAAAACACCCCCATTTTCGCAAAACTTCCCAATAATTTAGAAAGTATAGCTATATCTGTTTTTCCGAAAAACAATATCAAGCAGTCCAATGCTACAACGGCATAGACCATCTTTTGGAAAAAATCGTAAATCTTTATTTGGTGCTGTTGTTCTTGCATTTTTTGTTCGGTTAAAATCTAAATAGTATCAGCTTCCAAAACATCTGAATAATTTACTTTCATCTCAATTGCCCGTCCCGATATTTGTTCTTCGATGAGCCGTATGAGTAAAATTTTACTATTCGGAAACGTGAATTTTTCAAAGGCAAAAATGTTCCGGTATGACTTTTTGAATTTCTTTTGGTCGTTGAGCGTAAACAGCGGATTGAGCAGGATACTCTGGTTATTCGTTGCTTTGTATATTTTTTTGTCTTCAATACTGAATTTAATTCCCTCAATGTCGTACAGCAGATTGGAAGCGTTCTCAATGCTTATATCCAAGAAAATATAATCGTCCATCACGTAGATATTATTGAGCTTCATCGTGAGTTTCAAATTATTTTTCTTACGAATGGGTTTCTTTTTGTTGGGCGATTTTTTGAAGATATCCGAAGCTATTTTTTTTAGCTCGAAGTCCGAATATTTTAGTTTCAGATATTCCAACGGCTGCATTTCTTCAGGTTGGATTTGTTTGTTGGAAGCAATGCAGTTCTTACAATTATTTTGATAGATGGCACGGTATTGGGCAATGAATGATTTTCCCACAATGGTAATAATGCCCACTTCATAATTCCGTGTGTATAGCGTTTCGTTTTCGGGTACGTCCGAAATTTTGAGCCGTACAATATTATCGGCTGGCAAATCGCCCATTAGGTCATCGGTTGATAAATCCACGAACTGAATAGGCTCGGGGGAAATGATATGGACATTGATACCTTTTTCCATATAGATTACAGGAAGGTCTGACACACGTGTTTTCTCGATGGAAGTTTGTGCTTGAACGGTGGTTGCTACCCACAAAAAAGCGATTATAAGGCTGTAAATTAATTTGTTATTCATTTTTCAAATCTTTTTCGTTAATTAAAAATAGATAGGTGTTGTATTTGACGGAAACTTTGTTACTGCGGATGATGGCGGCAACGGATTGGGAAGCTGAGCGGAACAAACTGGAAGCCATGCTCGTAAAAAATCCTTGAGTTCCTCCTTCCATATTCATTCCCTGTACGGAATTACTTCCCAACTGTCGGAGCATTTCTCTGTATGCACTTGCCGGAACGTACAGCCCTTTGATGCCGTCCGTATCATAAATGGATAGGTTTATGGGTAATATCTCGTTGTTTGCCATTACGGAAATAACGCTTAGGTTTACTCTCTGTTGCGTAAAACCCGAAATTTCGGCATACAGAAACGTTCCTTTTTTAACTTTGTGTTTTCCGATGAATACATCTTCAAGTAAGCGAATCCGTATCCGGCTACCGAGATAGCCTTTTATGTTTTCGTCAATAACGGCTTTAATCATAGTATCATCTCCATTTCTTGATATGTGGTTAAATCCGTTTACTTTTTGTGATTTGGAAACGTCGAGTGTCCGATTGAGAAAAGCATCCATTTTTTCTTTATTTTCACGTAACCGCCTTTGGGCTTCCATAAGAGCTTTTTGCTCGGGGTCTTTGGATTTTTCGAGTGAATCAAGGAAAAGCATCTGTTCTCTCATCGCTTTTACGGGGTCATAGGTTTCCTTTTCTTCTACGACTTTTTCTTCCCTCTGTGAATCGTTCAGCATTTTTATGATTTCTTTTGAGCGTTCAAAATCTTTGTCTTCATCTGAGGATTGTTCGATTCGCTCATTCGGTCTGTAAAACGATTGGTTGCTACTTATTTTAGAGGCTTCTTCGGCTTCTTTTTTCCGTTCGTATTTCAGTGAGTCTATGAACCGTCGTTGCTGGTCGTCCAAGTTGTCTGAGTACTGAAACAAACTGTCGGTTTCCCTGTCAAATTCTTGAATCATCGAACGGCTTTCACGCCTATTGTCAAACAGTTTGTCATAGGCTTCGTTTTTTGACAAAATTTCCTCTTCAACCGTTCCGAGTGAGGTTGCTATTTCTTCCACAGCCTTTTGTTCTTCTACATCGCTGCTTATGAGGTCTGTTATTTTCCAACCAATGAACAAGATGAAAGGTAGCCCTATGAGCGGAAAAATGTATTTGGGTTGCTTGAAGTTAATTTTCTTTTTCATTCGTTTATTTTTTGATATTGGTGGTACAGAAATTCAATCCGGAGACTGTCGGCGGCTGTTAGCAATCCGTGTTCACGTTTGATTTTTAACCCTTTTAATTCTTCTACGATTTCTCCCCTAAGTTTGTCTTTACTTTTTTGCAGGTTCTTACTTTCATTGATTTTGTAACTACTTTCTT
>JAUNTM010000104.1 GCA_030538675.1 Capnocytophaga sp. | reverse complement strand
TTTGTACTCCTATGAAAATTTGTATATTAACTGAATATTTCGGCTTTGAAATCTCCCACACTGGCGCGAGCGTCTCGCTCGTGCCTGTAATATCAACTATTGCTGCAGAAAACTTTTTTGTAATTTTGTGGGCAAGTTGCCTGTATAAATCAGACCAAACGCACGAAATTAATCCATCGGGAAAACATTCTTTTCCGCAAAACCTTTCAACCAAAAAACAAACCAATGCCCACCCATTCAGAAAAAGTCATCCTGTACAAATCGGCTTCGGTAGCCCAATTTCCCGAAGCGTTCCAAACCCGTTTTCACACGCATATTTATTGCCAAAGCGGAAGTGTGAGATTTATTTTCAATGGTTTGAAATATCATTGCAAAAAAGGCGAATTTATCTTTTGGCTGGCAGGATTGGAGGTTTCCGATATTGTTTTTTCGGCAAATTTCAAGGCAACGCTGTTGTTTGTGGACAACGATTTGCTGATGAATAATATACCAAGTGTCAATGCAAGTATCGATAGTGTGATACATTCCAAAGAAAACCCAATTTTGCATCCCGAAAAAGAAGATAAAGAACGGATTTTGAGGAACTTCCAATTGCTGTACGACAAATCGCAGGAAACCAGCCATCGGTTTTATGAAGAAGCATTAAAGTTACAAATGCAACTTTTTCTATTGGAAATGTGGCATATCTTTGAAGACGAACTCGACCGCCGCAAACGGAGCCTGCAAAGCGGTACGCTCTACGAACGGTTTATGCTATTGGCACAAGAGCATTGCATGAAAGAGCGTGAAGTACAGTTTTATGCTGATTTGCTGAACATTACGCCCAAATATCTCAATTATATCTGTAAGACGAATACCCGTATCACGGCATCGGAATGGATACAGCGCTACACCAAAGAGCGTTTGATATTTCTGTTGCAAAACAAAAAACGAAACATCTCACAAATTGCCGACGAAATGCAGTTTGCAAGCCGTTCGTTTTTCACGCGTTATGTAAAAAAACAGTTGGGAATGACACCGAAAGAGTTTCGGGAGCGGTTGGGAAGTTGAGGAGGAAACAAGATTTATGAAAAATCAAATTTTGACGCGGCAAAAAACGTATAATTAACGTGAGTTCTATCGTCAATATCACGTTATCTGCCGTATAAAAACATTTTCAATTTTTGGTATTTTATTCTCAAAGGTTTATCCCAAACATCAATCCGTCGCCGATATAACCGTTTTGGTACGCACGGACATAATCAATACGGAATAGACGCAGTTTGCCGAAACCTACGTTTTTCAATCCAAAAGTGAGTTCCCGGTACGGCTCGCTTTCCGTGCGGATAAGCTGGTGGAAACCAACCACGAAATTCCATTGCAGTTTGTTGAACAACGGCAGTTTGTTCGCCGCAAATCCGTTGAAATCATGTTGGAAATGTGTTTCAAGATGATTTCTGTTGGTCGAGTGCGTATAGTACGGAAGCAGGTAGAACGACCGCTTGTAATCTTGACGGAATTGTACGTGCGTGCGGTTGCCGTTAAAGTGTTTGTAATCAACGAATGACATGTTGTCATTATGAAAAAACAATTCGCCCGTAATGCTGGCTTGAAGGATTCCTTTGTTACCGAAAGTGTTGGTGTAGAATAAGTTAAGCATCAAGTTGTGGAAGTTCAAAAGACCATCATCGGGGCTTGCTCCGTAGGTGTAGCGGAACGTAAGGGTAGGGTAGTCATCGTTCTCAAAAGCGATTTTCCGGTTCGGGTACGTTACGTATTTCTGACCGAAACGCAACCGTGCCACTACCGAAGTTTTGAGCATTCCGTGAGCTCCAAAGGCTTCGTCCGCATCGTTATCCGGCTGCTGCGGATTGTTGGACGTGAACGCATCATCACGCTTGAAAAAACTGTAATCCGAATGGTTATGCAATGGCGAACGGTAATCGTAAGAGGTTGTTACATAGGTAAATAGCCCGTTAGTCAATTCCTGTCCGCCACGAAGCAATACGTATTTGCTATCGTATAGTTTCATATAATTATTACGAAAAAAAAGCGTACTGATACTGTTGACAAACGGCGTAATAGGCTCATTCGGATTGTATTGGCGAACTTTGTTGCCCAATTCGATACTGACGAACCTCTGGTTGGTGCGGTTGAAAGTACGGCGGTACTCCAGCAAGGGACGCAAGCGGCGTTCGGCAAAACCGTAATTGGCACTTAGTTTAACGTAAGTGGACGACAGCGTTTGCTTATCGCGTTTTTCGTAATCTATATAAGTGCTTATATTCCAGCCTTGTACGGTGTTGAAACTAATCGAATTGAAATCAACGATACCGGCGTACGAAAGTGTTTTTTGGGCAAACGAATTTTTGAGCGTATAGCCCGTGAGTGGTTTGTACCATTTGAATTTATTGTTTGCGGCATCGAGAGAATCCAAGTAAGGTTTTGAGTTACGAAGCGTTTCGATGCTGTCCTTCCGTCGATAGTTCACGGTTTCCTCTTCCGTGAGGGGAATGCGTCGGGCTTCTTGCCAGAAAAGGCTGTCGCGGGTGTTGGCATCTTTGTCAAAACGGGCTATCTCACTGCCGAACGTTCCGCTTTCAAAACGGTCTTTAAAGATGTAATTGCTGTACACGTATGAAAATTTTCCGCCGAAATTCATGCCCAAAATGCCGGCATCAAAGTCAATGGTTTGCAGGTTTTTGTTCCATTGGTTTCGCAAGCGGTCGTAACGGAAATTTTGCGTCATCCGTAACTCGTTAATCATCGGTTCTTGCATACGATAACCTTTGACAATCAAGTCGATACCATATACTGCCCAGCTGTCTTCCACGATGTAAATGTAGCCTTCAAACACCGGTTCTTTATCCCTTCGGGGGATTACTTTAATACGGTTAATGAGTTGGTTATCAGCATCATAAAAAGTATTGTCAAGCGTATAACGATAGTAGGCAAAGGCTTTATCGGCAATGGGTGAAATCATCGGCATAGAAAGCGTTACGTATTCATCATAAAAATCCCAATTGATGTCTTGTGCCGTGTTAAAGCTGTACCCTTGGCTGTTTCCGGCAACTTTTGAGGCGGTAATTTGCTCGTTGAGTTTGTCGGGTTTTTCGAATTTCAGTTTTGAAATCGTTTCCGATTGGTAGACGATTCCGGCACGGGTCGAGTCGATGTTGCCTTCGAGGTCGCCCACTTCAAATCCGAGGATTTTGTTGGGGATATTTTTTACGCGGATAATGCCTTTCGAATAAAAATCGGCTTCAAAAGCGTTTGTTTTTTCGCTGTTTTTAGCACGGTTGGCAATGGCGTTTCGGATGATTTGCACGGCAGGATTCTCTTTTTGGCTGACCACCACTTCGGGCAACAGATAGCTTTCTTCGTCCATAACCACATCAAGCGTATGCGGAAACTGACTGATTTCCAATGCTTTTTTGACGGTTTTGTAACCCAAATATTGGAAAACGATACGAATGTTTTTTTCTTTGGTATCAAGCGTGTACTGACCGTTTTCATTGGTGGTCGTACCTGCCGAGCCGTTTTCTGCATAAATGTTGACAAAAGGAATCGGTTCGCCCTGCACATTGGCGACCGTACCCTGTATCTGGGCATTTCCCAACAAACACGAAAGTACAAATAAAATGATATAACAATTCCGTAACGGCATAAGGTAGCAAATATAGGATTTTCCCACCGATATTTCCTAATGGATTTTGACGATTTTTGATTTTGTTGTAGGAAATAACCTACTATGTTATTTTTATTAGTGATTTATCAAGGTTTAATTTTACTGTAATGAATTAGTTTTTAAATTAATTATGAACTTTAACATTTAAAGGCTTGCTATTTACGAAATAGTGATTATTTTTGTCAGACAAATCAGCTGGACTGTTTTTTATTTTTGACCAAAAATTATTTTATCATGACCAAAAAGATTTTATTATTAGGAATGATGTTATTGTTCGCGATATCGTGTTCGCAAAATGACGATTTAGAACTTAATCCTATAGGGGAAGAAGCAGAGAACGTTATTTCGATAAAATTAAACCAAAAGCAGGCGAAAATGTACGCTTCTATTTTTACGCCTTATCTTGACCAACAGGAAAATTCAGATAAAGAAAAATATCAAAAAAAGCTATCGTCTTCCCAAAAAGAATTAGAGAATATAGATTATTTGATAGAAGGAAATGACACGCTTCTTTATTCACTGAATTACAAAAATGAACAAGGATTTATATTAATAGCAGGGGATAATGGTGGATTTCCTATATTGGCACATTCAGGAGAAGGGAATTTGTATTTTGATGAAATAGATTCTGACAGCCCGTTAGTTTTGGTAATTGAAGCCTCAAAACAAAGGGTTAGGGAGCATATTAAGAATCCTATTAGTACAAATCTTGAATATTATGAAAACTGGAAAGATTTAGGTAAAGAAGGGTATGAGTATGAAATTGAAATTTCTTCTGACGAACCTATTTCTATGATAACAGGTAGGAGGACGGAATCCTCAGGAAAAGAATCTATATATCCCTACACAGGGAGAGATCTTAACAATTGGAGGCAAAGTGGAGGATACAATGAGTACGCTCCTAATAAAGCCGCCATAGGGTGTCCGGCTGTAGCCATTGGGATGTTACTTTATGATACATCGAATAGATTTTTTGGTTCACACGAACAGACATTTCCAACTTTTAATGTGTCAGATAGGTTTGAAGAAAGCTCTGCTATTGTGTCTAAAAGATTAAGATTTATTGCTGATAATATTCCCAATTATAAGTGGGGAAGAAGTGTTGGAGCGGAGAGCGGAGCAAATCCTTCTGATATATTGAAAGGATTGCATACGTTGGGGTATACAAAAGCACAACTTGTTCCATTCAATTTTGAAATGCTCTACAAAAATTTGTCTTTCAAAGGGCTAAGTTTTATAGGTACAGAGATGACTCTTAATAGGAGTGTACTGATAGGGGCATATCACAATAATGGAGGAGCAGGGCATATCTGGCTTTGTGACGGATATTATGAACAGACGTTCTCAGTTTCTAAAAAAATTGGTTAGGAAAGGTAAGACGTTGGACAGAATATGATGACCGCCTATATATGAATTGGGGTTGGGGTAGCAATGGTGGTAACGGTTGGTATTCTGTTGAGGGAGGAGCATGGACATCTTTAGAAGGACATGCAGACAAGGCTTATAAAAGAGATGTAAAAATGTATATAAATTTATCTCATTATGAATATCCCTATGAACTTATGAGAAATGCTTCCATTGATTAATCCTATATATGTATTACCATGAAATATTTGAATATTATAGTTTTTTTTAGCATTTTGTTTTCTTCTCAATCCTGTGAAAAAGAAGGAGATTCGTATAATCCAGTGATAGCTTCTAATGTTATTGCTGACATAAACGTTATAATTGTTGATGCAGAAGGTAACGATTTGTTGGCGGATGAAAAATTTGTTGAAACAATTTCGATTTACAGTCATTTATCAAGGAAAGATAAAACTCTTGAGATAAAAAATAACACAGGAAAAAAATATATAAAATTTAATGCTGATTTGCCTGAAGAAAAAGCCATGAATCCGATAGTAAAATCCGATACCGTAGAATCAAAAGGAAATTCTGAAATGACGCTCACAGCAGGTAATGATACGGTACACCTTACGGCATCGTTTTTATACCGGAATAGAACGGTTGATATTCCTGAAATGTATGGTGGTACAGGTATTTATATTACCGAAGTAAAATGTAATGAGAAAATTGTAAACGAAGATAATACGATACAGCTTCCTAATCATCAAGGCGGGCGTTTGGTATTACAATTTGTGTATGATAAAGGCAAACTTTCCTTGCAATAATCATTTTTAATTTAACAGCCCAACAAAACCGCTTTCCATTTCCGGAAAGCGGTTTTGTCATTTTCTGTTTCTATCGGGATTATAAAAAAAAACAAACACCGAACATGTTAAGTATCTAAAAGTCAATGTATTAACTATTTATTATAATTTCCAAAACGTTTCTTTAAGAGCTTAATTTTAACATTTTTTATAAACCGCTGAAAACGCTCACTTTGGCAAGGTTATCAACATGCTGTGAATTACTTTTTTTGCCTTATACAAAATGGATTTCCTAATTTCGCAACATGAAAAAAACAACGTAATTATGGGTATATTTGACAAACGTGAAAACTACAAACCTTTCGAATATCCGGAAGTAATGGACTTCGTCGATGCGATGCACAAATCGTTCTGGGTACATTCGGAAGTGGAATTTACAGCTGATATTCAGGATTTTAAATCCGATTTGGCGGACTTTGAAAAAGAAGCCGTCAAGCGTTCGCTCTTGGGGATTGCACAGGTGGAAGTATCGGTCAAGACTTTTTGGGGCGACCTTTACGACATTTTCCCAAAGCCGGAATTTAACGGACTCGGGGCGACCTTTGCCGAATGCGAATTCCGCCACAGCGAGGCCTATTCAAGGCTGCTCGAAGTGTTGGGCTACAACAACGAGTTTGAGCAATTGCTCGAAGTGCCTATTTTCAAAGAACGCCAAGCCATCATGAAGCAGTACCTCGCCAAAGATGCCCTGCCGATCGAGCGCATTCTGTTCTTTACGCTCATCATTGAAAATGCCTCATTGTTCAGCCAGTTTGCTACGATATTGTCGTTTACCCGCTTCAAAGGGTACATGAAAAACGTGGCGAACATCATCTCGTGGACATCGGTTGACGAGCAATTGCACGCCAATGCCGGGATTTACATCATCAAGAAAATATTCGAGGAAAATCCGCAAATGAAAGAAGACGTTCGCGGACACGTATCCGAGTTTATCCAAAATTACATGGGGCTTGAAGACAAAATGCTCGATTGGATTTTTGAAGAAGGCGAAATCGGATTTTTTAGCAAAAAAGACCTTTCCAACTTCATGCGCCACCGCCTTGACGATTCCATGTCGCAATTGGGACTTGAGAAGCCGTTCGGCATCACTTCCGAAGAAGCCAAACCGATGTATTGGTTTGAAGAAGAGGTATTTTCCAACTCGCTCGACGACTTTTTCGCCAAGCGGCCTACGGATTATACCAAACACGATAAAAGCATCACGCACAACCAATTGTTCTAAAAAATATGTTCACTACCGACATCATCAAAGAGATTACCTACACCATGAGCCCGCAATTCCGCTTAGGCGAATACATTTATATGGCGATGGGTTTGGTAGGCAGCCATCGGGTGTGTCTGGCAGTGGCGTACAAGATAGATTATTGTATCAAAAAAGCCCAACAATTTGTCGCAGCCGACCCCAATGTGTGTTTTACACATATTAATAAGGTGAAGGTCGGAGAGTTGGAAGCCTGCCAGCGGTTTGAGTTGGCTTAGTATAAAATTTAAAATCACAACTATGGCATTTTTTAAACTATCGAAGCCACAAAGCCGTCGTGTAGGGCTTGCATGGCTCATCGGGATACTTGTCGGACTTATCGGAGGTATTGCCAAATGGGGCTGGGAAATTCCGTTTCCGCCACGCAATCCGCATATCGGGTTTCCTACAGAGGGGATGCTCGGAGCGGTACAGCTTGCCGACGGTACGTTTGAAAGGGTAACACCACCGCAATTGATGCTCGAAATGCTCGGTTTGCCGTATGACTGGACGTACACGTTTTCGGGCGTAGAGCTTCCGCTGTCGATATTTATCGTACACATGCTTTTTTCGGTAGTGTTTGGCGTTATTTACTGTGTGTCGGTAGAGTATTTTCCTGTGGTAAAAATAATGTACGGAATGGTTTTCGGAATTGTAGTCAATGTTTTGGCACATGTGATAGTGATGCCTTTGATGGGATTGGTGCCTCCGCTTTCCGAAATTCCGTTGGACGAACACCTTTCGGAATGGTTCGGACACATGTTCTGGCTTTTGGTCATGGAAGTATTCCGCAGAGAATTGCGGCGGCAGTGGACTAACGGATTGCCCGAAGCGGCTTAAATGCTTCGCTGTTTCCTTCGGCAACACAAATTATTGGGTATTAAAAAGCCCTGAAAGGGCGGCTCAATTCAGCCCAACGTGTTAACGCTGGGGAATTTGGGAATTTGGAAATTTGGAAATTT
>JAUNTM010000008.1 GCA_030538675.1 Capnocytophaga sp. | reverse complement strand
TATCTTTGCACGCTTTAGTATTTGTTGCAATAGAAGTATGAGAACAAAATCAATCAAGAAAAATGTCATCAACGTCGTTACGCTCGGCTGTTCAAAAAATGTGTATGACAGCGAAGTATTAATGGGGCAACTTCGTGCTGACGGTAAGGAAGTTGTACACGAGCAAGAGGGTAACATCGTGGTTATCAATACTTGTGGCTTTATCAATAACGCTAAAGAGGAAAGCATCAACACCATATTGGATTATGTGCAACTCAAAGAGGATGGCGTGGTTGATAAGGTGTTCGTTACGGGATGCTTGAGCGAACGTTACAAGTCTGAATTGCAAAAAGAAATCCCTGATGTTGACCAATATTTCGGAACTACCGAACTGCCAAATTTGCTGAAAGCGCTGGGTGCGGATTACAAGCATGAACTCATCGGCGAACGGCTGACCACCACACCCAAAAATTATGCGTACCTCAAAATAGCGGAGGGTTGCGACCGCCCGTGTAGCTTTTGTGCCATCCCGATTATGAGAGGGAAACACAAAAGTACGCCCATCGAAGACCTCGTAAAAGAATCCGAAAAGCTCGCCGCCAAAGGCGTTAAAGAATTGATTCTCATCGCTCAAGACCTTACGTATTACGGGCTCGACCTCTATAGAGAACGCAAATTAGCAACTTTATTGACCGAATTGGCAAAAGTTGACGGCATTGAATGGATTCGTTTGCATTACGCATTCCCCACAGGATTTCCTATGGATGTGCTTGAGGTGATGAAAAACGAACCTAAAATATGCAACTATATTGATATTCCGCTGCAGCACATCTCCGATCCGATACTCAAAAGTATGCGGCGCGGTACAACAAAGGCTAAAACTACGCAGCTTATTCACGATTTCCGCAAAGCTGTACCCGAGATGGCGATCCGTACCACACTTATCGTCGGTTATCCGGGGGAGACAGAGGCTGATTTCCACGAACTCAAGCAGTGGGTGGGCGAAATGCGTTTTGACCGACTCGGTTGCTTTACATACAGCCACGAAGAAAATACCCATGCGTACTCGCTTACCGATGATGTTCCTCAAGAGGTAAAACAACAACGCGCCAACGAAATCATGGAGCTACAAGCCCAAATCTCATGGGAGATGAATCAGCAGAAAATTGGTAAAGAGTTCCGTTGCCTTATCGACCGCAAAGAAGGTAATTATTTTGTAGGACGTACCGAATTTGACTCGCCCGATGTGGATAATGAAGTGCTGATTGATGCCACGCAACACTATGTGAAAACTGGTGATTTCGTAAACGTTCGCATTACATCGGCTTCTGATTTTGACCTTTATGCCGAACCTGTTACAACGTAAACTTGGCGTAAAATAGCACTTCCATTAATCCTCCATATACAACTCGATAAGTCCTTCGGGTGTATCCACGATGATTTTTTTGTTTTTGCGGTCTATTTTATGGATAAATTCGTCATTCATCGGGATAAGGAGTTGGCGCTGCCGGTTTTCTACTTCAAAAAGCGATTGGGCAGTAGTGTCGTTAACCCCGGTGATGACACCAACATATCCGTAGCGTACATCTTCCATAGCGTAACCGATAATTTCGTGAAAGTAAAATTTTTTTCCTGAAAGTTCGGGCAGAAACGAGAGCGGAAGATAGAGTTTGTGTTTCATCAGTGCCTCGGCATCAGCTTCACTGTTTACATCTTCAAACTTAATCCGTAGTAAATCGGATTTGTGTAAGGAACATTTTTCAATAAAAAAAGGAACCGGATTATTGCCGAGAGCAATAAATACCGATTCCAAATTTTCGTACATTTCGGGGTCGTCAGAGTCCAACTTGACGAGGAGTTCCCCTTTAAAGCTGAATTTTGACACAATTGTTCCTATGTAGAAGCAATCTTTGAGCGTCATTATCAGGCTTCTGTTTCGTTGTTTTCTTCAGTAGCAGGAGCTTCTTCGGCAACGGTTTCTTCAGTAGCGACTTGCTCAGCAGCAACTTGTGCTTCAGCAGCAGCATTTTTACGTTTTTCGTTTACTGCTTTTTCAGCGGCCAATGCTTTCGCTTTAGCATCTTCTTTTTCTTTAGACAAACGGTCTTCTTTTGAGGTAATTCGTCCGGATTTCTCATCCAACCATGTAGCGAATTTAGCTTCGGCTTGCTCCAATGTAAGCGCTCCTTTGGCAACACCGCCAAGTAAGTGGTGCTTTAGCAATACACCTTTGTAAGAAAGGATACGCTTGGCTGTTTCAGACGGTTGAGCACCGTTTTGCAGCCACTTTACAGAAGCATCGACGTTCAAGTCAATCTGAGCAGGATTGGTGTTGGGATTGTACGTTCCTAATTTCTCTAAGAATTTACCATCTCTTTTTGCACGTGAATCGGCAGCGACCACCCAATAGAATGGTTTTCCTTTTTTTCCGTGTCTTTGTAATCTGATTTTTACAGGCATAAATAATTTAATTTTTGAGGTACTCGACCCCGGTTATTAATTTGAGGGTGCAAATGTAGTGTTTATTTTTTTAATTATGGATACTCCATCTGAAAAAGTTTTGAAATCTTGCCCTACACGGATTTATTCTTTTTTGTTTTGAAATAAAAAATGTTGTATATTTGCCCCGAAATCCTCATCTCATTGGGGATTTTCTATTTTATAAAACCCTATGATTATGAGCAATATATCCTATTATACAGCCGAAGGGCTTAAAAAGTTACGGGACGAACTGAACCAACTCAAAGATGTAGAACGCCCTAAAGCCTCACAAGCGATAGCCGATGCGCGCGATAAAGGCGACCTCTCAGAAAATGCCGAATACGATGCGGCCAAAGAGGCACAAGGACTTTTGGAAATGAAAATCGCCAAGGTTGAGGCCTTGCTTGCCAATGCCCGATTGATAGACGAATCGCAACTCGATACGTCCAAAGTATTGGTACTTTCGACTGTTAAAATTAAAAATATGAGCAACCAAATGCAACTGACCTATACACTGGTGGCAGAAAGCGAAGCCGACCTCAAATCGGGCAAAATATCTGTAAGTTCTCCTATCGGGAAAGGGCTGCTCGGCAAGTCAGTAGGCGAAATCGCCGAAATAAAAGTCCCTAACGGAACTTTGAAAATGGAAATATTGGAAATCAGCCGGTAATTCCGTACATTGCTACCCGCAAAACTACACCTCTGAAATTATGGCAAGTATATTTTCAAAAATAATCCAAGGCGAAATCCCGTGCTACAAAGTGGCAGAAGACGATGATTTTATAGCTTTTCTCGACATCAATCCAAATGCTGTCGGGCATACGCTGTGCGTACCGAAAGCTGAAGTAGACAAATTGTTTGATTTGGACGAGGTTTTGTACACCAAATTGATGCTTTTTTCACGCAAAGTAGCCAAAGCTCTCGAAAAAACCATCGACTGCGACAGAGTAGGCGTTGCCGTCATCGGATTGGAAGTGCCTCACGTACACGTACACTTAATTCCTATTAAGGAAATGAAAGAAATGACTTTCGCCCATAAAGTAACGCTTACTCCCGAACAATTTGCTCATACAGCGACCCTCATAAGCAACGCTTTGTGATTTAACCCGACAGCGATATGATTTTTCCACAGAATACCATCCGCCGCCTTCAGGTTTGGTGGACTGCCGTATTTTGGGTACGTCCGTTTCATTTGTGGGCGCTCAAAGTGAGTTTGTCAGTATCTGTATTGCTTATCCCGCTGGTGTCCGCAGGGCTTTCTGGCTATGGGATTACGCTGGCAATGGGCGTTATTGCGATGGCTCTTACGGAAACCGACACGCATCCGCAAGGGCGGTTAAAATCATTTGGGATTACGCTGGTGATGTTCTTCATCGCAACTGTTTTTATTGAACTTCTTTATCCGTCGCATCCGCTGCTATTTGCCGTATGGCTGGCAACAGGGATTTTCCTTATGCTACTCGCCGGCGGAATGAGCTCTCGCTGGCAAAGCATTTCGTTTGGGTCGGTATTGGTGTCGGTGTATGCTATGATTGGGGCTCGGACGTTTGACCAATGGTATTTGCAGCCGCTTTTGCTCACGGCAGGAGCTTTTTGCTACGGTTTGCTTTCATGGTTGTTTTTGGTATATCGCCCGACACGCTTATTGGAAGAGCAACTTTCGCTGGCTTTTTACCGCCTTTCCGAATATTTGGAAATGAAATCCAACCTTTTCCCAAGCGAAACGCAAGGACAAGAACAACGCCGCAACGAACTGGCTCAGAAAAATGTAGAAGTTGTACAACAGATTGAACGCTACCGGAGTGAGTTGTTTCGGTATTTGTACGAATCAAATGCCGCAGAGAAAAAACATGTCAGTTGGATGTATCACCGGTGGGAACTGCTTCAAGAACTGCACGAACGGGCTGCATCGAGCCACGAACGCTATGATGTACTGAGCCGACAGACGTCCCACCTTGAACTAATAGAAGGTTTTGGTGTGTTTATGTCTGAAATAGCTTCTGCGCTGGCGCTCTATGCCGATGCTGTTTTGAGAGAAATCCCTTACAAACACCCCATTGCGTTGCATTGGACTTCTTCCGCATTGTACAATCTGTTGCAACTCCATCCCGACGACCCGCAATACGCAGCCCTGACATTGCTTTACAAAAACCTCAACCGTATCGAAAACGCATTGTCCGAATTGACGCAATCTCAATCTGATGCAACAGATTTTAAATCCGCTATTTATATAGAAAAGCCTTTTTACAATTCGCTATTGCAGCTGATGAACTACAAGCACCCGCGGTTTCGGTTTGCGGTTCGTATGTCTCTGTCATTTTTAGTCGGGTATGGCATCATTTATTTTTTTGCTATCCAAAACGGCGAATGGATTCTGCTGACATCGCTTTTGGTCAATCAGCAAACCTATAGTGCCACACGTTTGCGATTATGGCATCGTGTTGTGGGTACTTTTGTAGGTGTCATTCTCGGGGCTCTTATCTGCGATTTGTTACCTACCAAAGGCGGACAAATCATCCTCTACGTAGGTTCGGTGTATGCTTTTTTTTATTGGGTACGAAAGCGATACACGACTGCGGTTATCTTCATTACAATATTTGTCATGTCGGCATTTAATATCCAAAGCGGACAAGGATTTTCGGTGTTGCTTCCCCGTCTTGCGGATACGCTTATCGGTGCGGTAATTGCCTATATGTCAGTACGTTTTCTTTGGGTCGATTGGCAATACAAGCAACTGCCCCAGCTGGTTCGCACCGCTCTACTTACCAATACAGCCTATTGGCAAAGCATCCTCTCAGGAACTCCTTTGGGCGAATGCCGGACCCAAGCACATATCGCTGATAATGCCTTGACGACCGCTTGGAAAAATATGTCGGTAGAACCTAAAAAGAAACGTATTCCCCAACAAACCGCCTATCGGCTGACATTCCTCAACCATGCGCTGCTTTCGTATATGTCGGCATTCAGCATACAAGGAAAATCAGCATTCTCCGATGAAGAAAAGGAAATGTGCGAAACGATTACCACAATACTTACTCAAACCCGGCAACATTTGTCGGCTGAAACAACCGTATCCGAAATAGATATAGAAAATTACCGGCAGGCGGAAGAAAAATTACTGCTGCGAAAACGCAGTGGCGAAAACCCAACGATAATTTTGCTTCACAATATTACCCGCATATCTGTTGACTTACTCAGCGAAGTGCATCAAAGCGGTATGCGGGCGAAATGATTTCAAGATTTATTTTTCGGCTTCGAACAATGCTAAAAAGTGCCGCACTATTTTTTCTTTGACTTCCTCCAGCGGAATTTCTTTCCTGCCCAATTCTACATGGAGCGACGTTACGGCTTTACCACGTATTCCGCAGGGAATAATATTATCAAAATATCCTAAATCGGCATTGACATTCAGGGCAAATCCGTGCATCGTAACCCAGCGGGAACTACGTACGCCCATGGCACATATCTTGCGGGCGAAAGGTGTCCCTACATCAATCCAAACGCCTGTTTCGCCTTGGCTTCGAGTGCTTTTCACGCCGTATTCGGCAAGGGTCAGGATAATGGTTTCTTCCAAAAGACGCAAATACTTGTGTATGTCGGTAAAGAAATTGTCCAAATCCAATATCGGGTAGCCCACGATTTGTCCGGGACCATGATACGTAATGTCTCCGCCCCTATTTATTTTATAGAAAGCAGCTCCTTTGGCTTCAAGAGATTTTTCGTCAATCAACAAGTTGCTCATATCGCCACTTTTGCCGAGCGTATACACATGCGGATGTTCTACAAATAAAAAATGATTGTCGGTCGGGATGCCGGTATTCTCGGCTCGGTTTTTTCTTTTTTGGTCTATAATCGCCTGAAACAGTTCTTCTTGATAATCCCAAGTGAGCTTATAATCTTTCAGACCTAAATCTTCAAATCGTACTTTTTTATTCATTTTAATCAAAAAACGAAGCTGATGTAGCATTCAGCTCCGCTATAAGTGTCTGTTAAACTATTAATTCATCTGGCTGAATGTATCGCCTTGACGGATATCGCCTGTTTCGTATCCTTTCATAAACCATTTAATGCGTTGTTCGGATGTGCCGTGCGTGAATGATTCGGGGACAACATAGCCTTGTACCCGTTTTTGTATCGCATCATCGCCTACGGCAGAAGCCGCACTGATAGCTTCTTCTATATCGCCGTCATCAAGGTATTTACGGTTATGATGCGCCCAGACGCCTGCATAAAAATCGGCTTGCAGCTCTTGTGCTACTGAGAGCTGGTTGGCTACGGCTTCACTTTTTCCTTGTTGTGCCTGGCGTACCTTGCGCGATGTGCCGAGTACGGTTTGTATGTGATGCCCGACTTCATGAGCCATCACGTAAGCAATAGCAAAATCGCCTCCTTTAGCCCCAAAACGGGTGCGTAATTCTTCAAAAAAACTCATGTCCATATACAGTTTTTGGTCGGCAGGACAATAAAAAGGTCCTGAAGAGGCACTTGCCGTACCACAGCCCGATTGTACTACATCCGTAAAGAGTACCAAGGTAGGTTTGGGATACTGACCGAGATTATTTTGGGCGAAAATAGCCTCCCATACATCTTCGGTATCTGCGAGTACCGTAGCGACAAATTCGCCCACTTGTTGCTGCTCCGCAGTAAGTTCTTTTCCGCTACCGGTTTGCACTTGGGTCTGATTCATTTGTTGCAACACGGGGGCTATCTGCTGTCCCGTTTCGCCACCAAATAACTGCAATAAGAGAATAATGATGCCCAAAGCACCACCACCGGCAACTACTTTAGTTCCTGTACCCATCCCACGACGGTCTTCTACGTTACCACTTTGTCTGCGACCTTGCCATTTCATGATTTTAATGTTTTTAAGTTATTGAAATCGTTGTGTTAAGGCGACAAAAGTACGGCGAAATATTGTAATTTGGAAATTTGGTGGATTGGAAAAGTTACACGGGCGAATTTCTTTGCCAAAATATCATAATTGCCCGATAGAAAAAGGCTGCCCTTTTCGGACAGCCTAATCATCTACGGGGTATTCAAATTAATAGTTTTTCACTATCAAATCATTAAAATCGCTTTCGCGTTGGGGGATTTCAAAATACCAACCTTCGTCGGCGGGCTGTTTGGTGAGAAATCCGCAGAAAGCAACATTAAAGTTTGAGCCTGTACGGTTGAGCGTTTGGTTGAGCCGCTTCAAATCGAACCAACGGAAGCCTTCGCCCCAAAGCTCAATTCTTCGGTGTGTCATTACTTCTTCTGCCAGTGCATCGCCTGTATTTCCCAAATCGGTATAGCTTTTATCACGTTCGGCGATGAATGCTTGCAGATACGTTTTAGCATCGGCGTCTTGCCCGGCACGTGCGTAGGCTTCGGCGGCTGTCAGATACATTTCGCTAAGCCTCATAAAGGCAAAATCTCCTACGGGATTTGCGTTGGTGCGTGCCGTAAACTTACGGTTTTGATAAGGCACTCGTACGTATGACGAAGCAGGGACGCTTGCTGTTCCTGCCGGGTCCCACCATGAGCGGCGTACATCGGTTGCCGACATGAGGTCATAGGTGCTTTGGCTGATGCCTTTCACGCCTTGACGGATTGCCGAAGCATTGAAATTCCATGACATATAGGCATAAAACGAATAGAAGTATACGGTTTGGTCATCAAGCGTTAAAGCGGCATAAAGAGCATCTTTGGTAGCTGTGCTGATGTTGGCAAATCCGTTGTTCACTTCGTCATACGTCATCATTTTGTGCCCGTCGGCTTCGGCGGCATTGATGGCGTTAACAGCTGCCTGTGCTGCTTCGGGATAGTTTTGCTGTGTGAGCAACACTCGGGCTTTGAGTCCGTAAGCCACTTTTTGCGTATAGTGGTTGATGTCATTGGCTTTGTATCCGTCAAGCAGCGTAATGGCTTCGTCCAAATCGGCATTCACGAATTGGTATACTTCTTCCACCGTATTTCTCGCCATATTGACGACTTCGGATGAAGTACGGTACATCACGCCGGGTTGGGAGTTGGTCGTACCGGCGGCGTAACGAGGTGCGTAATACTGTACCAGGTTAAAGTGTGCCCACGCACGGATGCACAAGGCTTCGCCCCGTATTTCGTTGTACTGAGTTTGGTCGGAAGCCGATGTAAAACCGCTTCCTTTCACAACGTCAAGTCCTTCGAGAATTTTATTGGCGTTCAAAATAAACTTATAATAGGTATCCCACATTCCGTAATTGTAAACGCTTGTGGTATTTTTGTAAGTTCCCCAAGCGAGGTAAGCGTCTTGGTACCAAGTGTTTGTCTGCCACGTCATGTCATCGCCCATCGCTTCGCGTGCGATGATGAAACCGGGTTCGCCGCCCAATCCTTGGACTTGCAAATCTTGCGATACCATTTTGCGGTGGATGCCGTTAAGTGCCACGTAGAGGTTGTCCAATGAGCCCGCTATCGTAGCTTCGCTTATTTGGTTTGTCGGGCTTGTTTCCAAATAATCTTCGGAACAGCCTGCCAGCAGTACCGCCAAGGCGGTCATACTATATATTAAATGCTTTTTCATGTCTTGTATGTTTTATGCTTAAAATGAAAGGTTTACGCCAAACGATATGGTGCGTGCCGGAATATAACCGTTATATGTTACACCGGTGTAATTCCCCTGCGGATTGAGCCCTTGCCGCTTGGTCAAGAGAAAAATATTCTCTGCCGAAAGGTTTACGGTAGCCGATGAGAGCTGCAATGCTTCAATCATTTCTTTCGGGATATTACAACTCAAGGTTGCCGTTCTGAAATTCAAGAAATCGGAACTTGTGAGCCAGCGAGTTGAGTTTGCCTGCCCGATGTTGGTGTTGTATGCGGCAGTTGCATCAATACGTGGCACATCGGTAACATCGCCTTGCTGTTGCCAAGCACGTAACAAATCGGTGTGCATGGCACTTCCGTAAGCATTGGTTGCCATAAGGCTCCGATAATTGGCATCCAAGAGCTTACCGCCCAATGAATAGGTAAATATTCCTGAAAGTTCAAAGGCTTTGTAGCCTACTTTGAAATTAAATCCTCCGTACACTTTCGGGATGGCACTTCCGCTGAAGTCAAACTTGGCGTAATTCTGCGTGTTGGTCAGTCTTTGTCCGTCAATTTCCACGACCGTTCTGTCCATCGCAGTTCGTTGTGTTGCATTTGCTATGGCGTATGCTGCGTCAAACGCATCGGTGTCAAGCACGAATAATCCGTCGCCATTGGCAGGGTTTACGCCCCACCATTGTCTGAGCCAAAATTCGTAAATGGAATGCCCTTCCATCAGTTTTTTAGACCCGTTGATGATACCGTTCGCACGGTTGCTTTCGGGAAGACTTACGATTTTGTTTTTTACGAAAGTTGCATTCGCTCCTAAGGAAACTCTCCAATCGGGCGTGTTTATGATTTTATAATCCAGCTCCAATTCGATACCTCTGTTTTGCAGCTTTCCGATATTTTGAGTTATGTTATTCACCCCGTTGGACGATGCTATCGACACATCGAACAGCAGGTCTTCGGATTCTTTTTGGAAATACTCCACCGTACCGCTCAAGTTTCTGAACAAGGTAAACTCCAATGCCACGTCCGATGACACTTGCGTTTCCCATTTGAGGGCAGGGTTGGACAAATTCGAGAAATAAGCGCCGCTTTCACTACCGTTATTGATACCCAAAGTGTAAAGCGTTTGATACGGATAGTACACAGGATCGTTATCAGAATCAATAACCATATCGTTCCCTGTTTGTCCCCATGAAGCTCTCAGTTTCAAATAGTTAATCCAAGATGAATTTTTTAAGAAATCCTCATTGCTGAGAATCCACGCACCCCCTATGGAGTAGAAATTCCCCCATCGGTTGTCTTTGGCAAAACGTGAAGAACCATCACGGCGGAATGAACCCGAAAGCGTATAGCGTCCGTCATAGTCATACGATACTCTTGAAAAATAACTTTCTTTGCGATAGGTATGCGTGTATGACGACAGCGTCGAGATGTTTACAAAATTACTGAAATCTTGAATGCCGCCTATGATTTCTTGGTTTCGCATTCCGTAAAGATATTCATACTTATAATCGTAATTTTCATGTCCGAGTAGCACTTCCAGGCCGTGCTTGCCGAACGTTTTGGAATAGTTTGCCAACTGGTTAAACGTTTTGGTAACTTCTTTTATAGAACGGATACCCAATCGGGCTGCCGGTGCGCCATCGCCCACCAGCGGATTTTCGTATACTTTACGACCGTTGTCATTATTAACATGGCTGTAATTCACGGTAAATGACAATCCGTCAAGCGGCATGAGTTTGAAATATGCGTTGCCCGACGTGTTGGTATTGGTCAGCATCCGGTTGTTCAGCAGCGTTTCGGCAATCGCATCACGCCCCGAGCTTGACAACCGTCCGCCCAGATAGTCGTACGTATATTCATTCGGGTTAGTGGTTACGTTGCCATCGCTGTCCAAATATTCTCCTGTAACCAAATCATGACGGCGAACGGGATAAATCGGTGCCATGTAACGGATGAAATTGGTCATATTCCCATAAAGGCTCGAGTTCTCTGAGGTTGACAACGAATAATTAGAGTTTGACTTTGTGGCACTGAGGTTCAATCCTGCGGCAAACCAGTCAAGGCTGTAAATATTATAGTTAATCCTTCCGTTAAAGCGCTCAAAATCAGTATTAAGCATATACCCTTCGTCATTGAGATAGCCTATGGAAGCGTAGGTGTCGCTCTTTTCGCTTTTAGAACTGTACGAGATGCCGTACTCTTGGCGGTAGCCGGTAGAAAATGCGGCTTTTTCCCAATCCAAGTCATCGCCCCATTTCAGAGCAGAGGCGTTGGGATTCAAAAGTCCGTCCGTACCGACTACTTCTGTGTTGGCAATTCCTGTAAAGACGTTATAACCGCCCAATCGGGTAATGAGTTGGTCAGAAGCGGCCTGCGACGCTACGGCCTGCGTACGCCCTGCCGTAACTAAAGAATTGCGTAGCATCTGCCATTGTAGCGGATAGTAGTCGCGAACCCCTACCCTGCTGTAATCGTCATACGCACGGTGGGAAATCCCGGTAGAAACGTTCACATTGACACCAGCCTTATCGGCACGCCCTTTTTTGGTCGTAATCAAGATAACGCCGTTACCCGCACTCGCTCCGTACAAAGCGGTCGACACGGCATCTTTCAATACCGTAACACTCTCAATATCATTAGGATTGATAAGTGAGATGGCATTGTTGTAAATCGCACCGTCCACTACATATATAGGTGCGTTCGATGCGTTGACCGACCCAAAGCCGCGAATACGCACGTTAGGGCTCTCCCCCGGCTGCCCGAGACCGCTGGTCATCTGTACACCCGTGGTGTTCCCCTCCAATGCCGAAGCCACGTTGGTCAGTGGTCGGTTTTCGATTTGCTGCGCTCCTACTACGGAAGCCGCTCCTGCGTAGGTCGATTTTTTCGCCGTACCATACGCCACGACGATAACTTCGTCCAATTGTTCGGTATCTTCCCGCATGTTCAGGTTGATAGTATTCGATGCGCCTACCGGACGCTCTTCCGTATACATACCCAAATACGTGAAAATCAAGACCTTGCCTTGCGCTACACGAATGGAATAGTTTCCGTCAAAATCCGTTTGAGTTCCTACGGATTCTCCTTTTACTTGAATGGCTACTCCCGGAAGCCCGAATCCATCCCTGTCTGTTACTGTTCCCGTTACCACTTTCTCTTGTGCCGATGCACCAAGCGAAAGTAAAAACAGGAAAAATCCAATTAATTTTGCTTTCATTTGATTTGTAGTTATTTTTTCTATTCGACCGCAAAAAAAAAAAAAAATCACTACAAATGCAAGATTTATTAATTATAATTTAATGACTAAATAACAAGAGCATCATTTATAAAAATTAAAAAAATAACAACCGTGTAATTATTTCCGTAATCGCATTGAGATTAAACAGCTTGACAGTTAAAAAAATAACGAAATGTCATATTTTTAACTTTATGCCAACTATGAAATTTTTTACTTATTTCTTTGTTTTTCATGCTACTCCGCCTTGCTAAATATTTGTTTGCTTAGCTAATGAAACCATTTACAGATTAAAATATTGGGATTTTCGAAAAACTTTTAATGCCTCCGAATAAATTTGTTTATCGCTTATGCTTGTTCAATTTTCGAAAGAATCATATCCATTTCCGCTTTGGCGTGCTGATACCCGATTTCGTAGGCTTTGCTCACCATCCTGACATCTAATACGTTAATTTTATGAATATCAGGCGGAAGAAATACGTAATTGCAACGTTTGAACTTATTGTAATACGCAGCATCCATTGCGATACTGTAGATGCGCTGGGTAAATTTCAAGATATTATTGATGCCTTTCTCATCAACTTCTTCCAGCGGATTGACAAAACTTCCGATAACCGCATCGCACTTTCCTTTGAGCGGTTCGACAGGAAAATTATTGAGCAGACCGCCGTCGCAATAGAGCGTTTTATTGATTTTGACAGGCGAAAAATACGGAGGCAAGGCCGCCGAAGCCGTCAGCGGTTTGATGAGCTCTCCCGAATCGAAGTAAGTGAGCTTCCCGGTGAGCAGGTTTGTTGCCGTAACGGTCAGCGGTATTTGCAGCTCTTCAAACGTTTTATAGGGAAAAAATTTCTCGAAAAGTTCGGGATATTTGGCGCTGTCCACCACGCCCGGCTTCCCGAAAGCCACCAACGAGAATTTAAAAACAGGTGTTTTTTTGAAGAAATGAAACATCTCTTTCGGAGGTACGCCGCACGCATACAGCCCGCCTACCAAGGCGCCGCCGCTCGTTCCCGATAGGATGGAAGGCTTGATGTTTTCCTCGCTCAAAGCCTGCAACAATCCTGCGTGAGCCAATGCCCGTATGCCACCGCCCGAAAGCACAAATCCGATGTTTTTCATAGTTTTATTGTGTTGTTTTTGTAAATGATTTATCCGAACATCAAGGTTTGCTTTTCTATTAAAAAACATTCCGAAAGACAAATGCCCTTCGGAATGATTTCGTTGTTTTATAAAAGACTGACCGTCAGCGTTTCGTCTGTTTTTTCAACTTTTGCTACTTTGTGGGCAGTCAATCCTTTGATGGTTTTGTCCCATTTTTTGTTGGAAAACCCGCTTTTTTCTTTCAGCATTTCCAACGGCATTGTGTTTTCTTTTTTCAGCATTTCCAACACCGTTTTTTCGTCATCGGTCAAGGCGATTTTTTTCTTTTCGGGCTTCATCTGCGGGAAGAAAAGCACTTCTTGAATGCTTTCGTTATTGGTCAGGAACATAATGAGTCTGTCCATCCCGATGCCGAGTCCCGAAGTCGGCGGCATTCCGAATTCGAGAGCCCGAAGAAAGTCGTTGTCGATGAACATCGCCTCGTCATCGCCACGGTCGGCAAGTGCCATTTGGGCTTCAAAACGCTCGCGTTGGTCAATCGGGTCATTGAGTTCCGAGTACGCATTGGCGATTTCTTTTCCGCAGACCATCAGCTCAAAACGCTCCGTGAGTTCGGGGTTCGAGCGGTGTTCTTTGGTCAGCGGACTCATTTCCTTCGGATAATCGGTGATGAAAGTCGGCTGGATGAAATTGCCCTCGCATTTTTCGCCGAAAATCTCATCAATGAGCTTGCCTTTTCCCATTGACTCATCTACTTCGATGCCCATATTTTTCGCCGCCTGGCGGATTTCGTCCTCGCTTTTGCCCGTGATGTCAAATCCTGTAAATTGCTTAATCGCATCGGTCATCGTTACTCGCGGATACGGTGCTTTAAAATCAATTTCGTGCTTGCCGAACGTGGCTTTGCTCGTTCCGTTAACGGCGATGGCACAATGCTCCAACAATTGTTCCGTAAAATCCATCATCCAATGGTAATCCTTGTACGATACGTAGATTTCCATTGCCGTAAATTCGGGATTGTGGGTTCTGTCCATTCCTTCGTTACGGAAATTTTTTGAAAATTCGTACACGCCGTCAAAACCGCCCACGATGAGCCGTTTCAAATACAATTCGTTGGCGATACGCATATATAAAGGTATATCGAGCGAGTTGTGGTGGGTGATGAACGGACGTGCCGCCGCACCGCCCGGAATGGACTGAAGCACAGGCGTTTCCACTTCCATATAGCCGCGATTGTTGAAAAATTCACGCATCGCATTGAAGAGTTTCGTGCGTTTTACGAAGACTTCTTTTACCTGCGGATTGACCACCAAATCCACGTACCGCATACGGTAACGCTGCTCGAGGTCGCTGAACTGGTCAAACACGTTTCCGTCGGCATCGGCTTTGGGAAGCGGCAGCGGACGGAGGGTTTTGCTAAGTAAGGTTAATCCTTTGACGCTCACAGTTTTCTCGCCAACCTGCGTAGTGAAAAGCGTTCCTTCCACTCCGATAAAATCGCCCAAATCAATGAGTTTTTTGAAGATTTCGTTGTAGAGCGTTTTGTCGTCGCCGGGGCAAATTTCATCACGGTTGATGTACAATTGGATGCGTCCCTGGCTGTCCTGCAATTCGGCAAACGAAGCCTTTCCCTGTATCCGCACCGACATAATGCGTCCGGCGAGGATTACTTTTCTGCCTTCTTCAAAATTATTTTTTACTCCCGATGTCGTGTCGCTCACCGGATACAGCTGTGCCGGATACGGATTAACGCCCAATTCACGCAAGCGGGCGAGCTTTTCCCTACGGATGATTTCCTGTTCTGAAAGTTGCATATTTTTCTAAAAAATGATGTTCGTGAAATTTTAATTGGCAAAGATACTTTTTTTAGTTGAAAGTTGAAAGTGGAGAGTGGAAAGTGTATGGTGTTCACTTCTAAATTTTCAACAATGGCAGCGAACTTTTGGCTTCGAAAATGACAAAACATGTCGTTTGTGGTTTTTGTCATATCAATCTCACGTTCATTTAACCTTTCTCTTAACTAAAAACATTGGTAGCAACACGAAAATTCCAACTAATGAGAACAGCAGTCCGCCCATAGTTCCGGCGGCTAACGGAAACCAGAAAGCCTCTTTTTTCAGTCCGATGACGAAAGGAATAAATCCTAATATGGTGGAGATAATAGTCAGCAAAATCGGGATGATTTTACTATTCCACGCTTTGAGATATACTCGTGCCGACGAAAGGTTTGGGAATCGCTTGCGGATGTCATTGTATTCGTTCAGAATGTAAATATTCGCATTCACGGTTATCCCCGACAGCAACACGAATGAAGCAAATCCGCCTTGGTCAAAATTCAAACCAAAACCCCAAAATGTTAAAAAAATTCCGACAAAAGAAATCGGGATGATTAAAATTACTATAAAGGGCTGCTTTAAAGAATTGAACAAAATCGAAGTCGTAAAAAAGATAATGACAATGAGCAAGCCCAGTAGCCAGTATTGCTTGGTTTCTTTCTGCCAGTTCCACGAACGGTTCTGCTGTTCGGCTTTGTAGCCTGCCGGAAGCTGCCGGTTTAGGTTTTGCACTTCTTTTTCAAGAACTTTTTCCCCTTGTTGCGAAGAGCCGATGTAATTAAACTGTACTACCAACCGATACTGCTGATTTTCTTTCGCAATGGTTTGCGGTGCTTGTCCTTTGACGATTTGGGCAAATTCATTGAGCTTGTGGTGGTTTTTGCCCGATTGATTTCCGATGTTTTGCAATGCCCAAATGTCATATTGCTGTGATTGTTTGCTTTGTAAGATGATTTCCTCATTTTGGTTGCCCACAAAAAGCATTCCTGCAGAAATATCTTTGCCGAAAACTTGCGATAACGAACTGAACAATTGGGACGGATATGTATTGTGTATCGCTAATTGTTTTTTGTCTAAATGAAATAAAAACTCCTGATAATCCGTCTTGTAGAATGAAAATTCTGAACCTGTAATTACTTCTTGAATACGGCGGTATTTCTGCAGATTGTTTTTCAGCGAATCTGCCCAAGCCGTCAATTCGTCGTAATTATAGCCTAACAATTTCACGGAATACGTTCCTGCAAATTCCCGTACGTCATTGCTAAAACCTCGGTCTTCCAATCCGTAAACACTCCAACTGCCTCCGCCAAGCACTAAGGCTTTGGCAATGACGCTGTTTTTCAGCTGGTAAGGGAAGTACGTCCGCGCTGCTTCTTTGGTGAAAAACACTTGGATTGAAGCCCGGTTCGGGTTGTCAATTGAGGTTTGGAACTGCTTTATTTCAGGAAATGCCGACAGATAGCTTTCCATGCGCTGTACCAGGGCGTTCATCTGCGGAAGCGTCGTTCCGTTGGGCATTGACGAGGTGATGGTCAGTACGGTTTCTTGGTCTCGTCCAAAATACCCCTGCTCATAGACATTTTGCACAAACAAACGAAGCGTTCCGCCCAGCGCTTTGTCCGTAATGGGTTTTACTTTCTCTTTGTAGGTTTCCGTATTGAATATTTTATTGTACAAATCCGCCCATTTTGATGGTTTGTCGATTTTGTCCGGAAGTAAAAATACCGGAATTCCAAATAACAATGCAAAGAGGACATACACAATCCACTTTCTTTTGGCTAAAAGCAATATCGTTTTCTGATAAAAACGACTGCTTTTTACGACAAATCTTTTTGAAAGTGCAAATTTTGATTTCTTTTTCCCTCGTTTTTTGGTAAAATTGATTTTTTCAACCATTGCCGGGACAAAAAACAACGCCACGAGCAGCGAGACGAGCAGATTTATCACGATGACCAAAGCGAAATCTTGCAGATTCAGCCGTAACCGTTCGTCTAAGAAAAAAATCATACACAATGCTCCTATGGTGGTCAAAGTCGCTGCCAGAATCGGTAAGAATACCCGCCGGTTGTTCTTATTGAGCAGGTGGTCTGCCATTATGATGGTATTGTCAATCATCAGGTTTAGCGAAATGGTAATTCCTGCCAGTGAATAGAGCTGTATTTCCAATTTGAAGAAATAGTACAGCACGGCAGCTATCGCCAAATTAACTGATAAACTTGTGATTATCAACCACAAATATTTAAAACTACGCGAAATCAGCAATACGAACGAAAGCAAAATCAACACGGTGAGTCCGCTGCGGAAATAGATTTTGTCAAGCTCCTCTTTGATGAATTCTGTGGCATCGTAGCTTTCGTACAGTTCATATCCGTGAGGCAATTGGCTTTTGACATGAGCAATGGTTTCTTTTATTTTTTTGCTCAACTCCAATTGGTTAGCGGTTTCTTCAGCAGAAATAGACAGGTAAATCGAGTTGAGCCCGTTAATCCGATAGTAGCTCCGCGGTGGTTGCTCTTCTTTGCGTACACTGACCAACTGGTTTAAATAGAGTATTTTGCCTTCTCTGTTTACGACAGGAATCTCCGATGCTTCGAACTTCTCCCGCTGCGAAGCATCTCCCAGCACCACACGGATAAACTTCGGGCTTCCCTCTCCTTCTTGAATTTCGCCTATTCCAAGCGATTGGGTATCGTAGTAGGCGCCAATCGCGTTTTGGAGGTCTGACACCGTAATTTGCAACTGATTGAGTTGGTCGTTATCATATTCCAGCAACCATTGCATCGGCGTAGCGCCCTGAATGTCAATCTTATAAATCCCTTGTATCTCGCTGAGTTTCGGTTTGATGATATTCTCGGCATAGTTCTGGATCGCGATGGGTACTGCCGATGAGTTAATCGTATAACTTAAAAACGGACGGGCTGCGTTTTGGTCAGGCCGTCTTACCGACAATTGCGGATACGACACATTACGGGGCAACTCCCCCCACAGCTGCCGGATAATGGTTGCTGCCTCAAACCGGGTGGCTTCAATAGAAGTGTGTTTGTCGATTTCAAGGGTTACATTTCCCCAGCCATTTCCCGACCGTGAAGTGATACTTTTTACGCCTTTTATGCGTGAAAGCATTGCTTCCAGTTTGGAAGTTACTTCCATTTCCACCACGCGTGAAGCACTCCCCTGCATCGAAAAAGATACCGTCAGCCCCGGTAATACCTGCGAGGGCGCTAACTTTACCGGCAACAACGGTACGAGTGCCAACCCCACCAATGAGACGCACAAAAACACTAGAATGACGCTGAATGAAGATATTTTTGTTTTGATATCTATGCTTGTTTTGTATCCATCGCTACCTTTTGTGAAATATGTAGCATTTTTTATATTTTCTTTCCACTGTCCCGTCCTGAATAACCGATACAGATTATAAGGCAAATATAGCTAATTAAATCAAAGCAAAAACGTTTTTGCCTTGGTTTTTGTTTTGTTATAGATTTTGTCCGTATATTTAATGACAGGTTTATATTTTTCTTATTTTTGCCAGATGGCGGGTGTGCATTTAGAGAAGCCGCCAGAGTACAGTCTTTCCCTGGTGATTATTTTTTTGAAGGTAGCCGTACAGCCGCTTAAAATTATATCCATTTACTATGGACAACAAAGAACAATTCAAATCTTGGGTTTTAAGTAATCTGACTGAAAAGTCAGGTGCCGGTCAATCTTATATAACGTGAGTTCGATGTAACAAGTTGTTGAATATTAGTATTTTATTTTCGCAGGAGCCCTCACCCCCAACCCCTCTCCAAGGGAGATGGGAGCCACTCGGATAGCATTGAGCTTTTTCTCCCCTCTCCCTTATATGAGCGAAAGCGAGGAAGCATTAGGGGTTGGGGGGGGTGAGGGAATTAAAACGTTGATTTACAATGTTTTCTTATATCGAACTCACTTTAAAATAAACTCATTTAAACTTTTCAAAAGTAAAAGGCACGCAGTGAGTACGACTACGTGCCTTTGCATATTAAAACGTTAAAAATAATTGTTCTTAGTCCACGTTGTCATGCAAAAAAGAATTGTTACTACGGATTTGGGGTTCTCCCAAAGCATCTTTGGAAACGGAGGTGCGTGAGGGTTGTCCGTAACCCCCGTCATTAAACGAATGGTTGTATCTTTTGAGTTCTTCAGGACGGGTACGCTTGGTCATACTCTCAGGGATGCGCGTGTGCAATGGGTCAATCAGTATTGTTTCTTCGTCCGAAAAAATACTGGTTTGTCCATTTTTATCGACACTGCTTTTCACTTCCTCTCTCTTTATTTCAGGTTTTATTTTTGAAGTAAACTGGTTTTTGTTGGTTGCTTGTGTCAATTGTCTTTCGAGTTCTGTATATTCACCGAGCGTGTGTATTATTTCACCATTTTCATTGACGATAGTTTTGGGCGTTTCTTTTTTGGGAGCTGGCACCTCTTGGCTATCTTCTATTTTTAGCGTATATATTTTGGGTTCTTCATCCACACTAATTTCCGTCGGACTTTCATGGGTGTATGAGGTAGTGAACAAATCCTCTTTCACCACAGGTTGCGGTTCAGGTACAAACGTTACTTGTGGCGGTTTGGAAGTTGGTTTTGGTTTTTGCTCCGTCGGTTTATCAATAATCGTAAATGTTTTTTCCTCAAACTCTACCACTTCATAATCCACCAAAAAACCGAATACCCCTGGCTCTTCCTTAGGTGTCGGAAGTGCTTCTGATATTGGAAGCGTTTCCGGCATCGACAATGGCTCTGCCGGAAGTTGCACAATAGGTTTTTCGAACGCATCGGATAGCGGCAACTCATGCGTTGCTGTTTGTTCTTCTCCGAGTGTATGCACGATAAATTTGGGTGTTGTACTGACTATTTTATTTTGCATCTCGGTAGCAAATCCTGTAGCAATCACGGTTATCGAAATCGCATCATCGCCCAAATTATCATCATCACCCACACCTTCAATAATATCGGTTATGCCGCCACTTTGTTCTTGGATGTAACGCTTGATGACGTCCATTTCCGAGAAGGTAGCCTCACGCTTACCCGAAAGCACCAACAACAATGTGTTTTTTGCTCCTGCGATACTATTATCGTTGAGAAGAGGCGAATTGAGTGCTGCCGAAACAGCCTCCAACGCACGGTTTTCTCCTTCTGCGATAGCTGCCCCCATGATGGCTGTTCCGCTGTCTTTCAGTACATTGCGAGCATCATTGAAGTCGATGTTAATCGTGTACGGACGGCTGATGACCTCCGCCATGCCTTTCACTCCTTTGAGCAGCACTTCATTGGCCTTTGCCAATCCTGTACGGTAGCCAAAGTCGCCGTATATCTCCGTCAGTTTATTATTGTTGATAACGATAAGTGAATCCACATTTTTTCTTAATTTTTCCACTCCAGCCTGGGCTTGCCCTAATCTTTTAGGACCTTCGTGGCGGAAAGGCGTCGTTACCAACCCGACGGTAAGGATGCCCATTTCTTTGGCCAATTTGGCAATTACGGGGGCCGCTCCCGTGCCTGTGCCACCGCCCATTCCGGCAGTAATGAATACCATTTTGGTATTGCTGTCAAGCATTCGTTTTATTTCTTCAAGACTTTCTTCGGCTGCTTTTTCGCCTACTTCGGGATTGTTTCCTGCGCCCAAGCCTTCGGTGAGCATCATCCCCAATTGGATTTTGTTCTCAACCTGACTTTTTTCGAGGTCTTGTGAATCCGTGTTGCATATCACATAATCCACTCCCTTGATACCCTCAGAATACATGTACGTTACGGCATTTCCACCGCCGCCGCCTACACCTATTACTTTGATAATGTTGCTTCTGTTCTTAGGCAAATCAAAGGCTACTTTGCCTACATCTAAATTGCTTGTACTCATAATCTATTGTGTTTTAATATGTTTTCTTATTCTGCATTATCCAAAGCGTCTGCTACTTTTTTCCACCATTCTTTTAAAAGATTTTTACCTTTTTTCTCCTCCTCTTTAGGTTCTGCTCCGGTTATGCTGTCCGTGTCTTTTTCGATTTCTACTTCGGGGTTCATTCCTTTTTCGGATTTTACTTCCAAATGGTTTTGCTCTCTTTTGTTATTGACAGCACACATGACCAATCCTATAGATGTAGCATAGATCGGCGATGCGATACGTTCGTCAGAATCCCCTGCCAAGTGTTCGTTCGGAATCCCGATGCGCGTATCGAGCGCAGTGATGTACTCTACCAATTGTTTGATGTGTTTGAGCTGACTTCCGCCTCCCGTGAGTACAATCCCTGCTATCAATTTCTTCTTTTGCTCCTCATGCCCATAATTTTTGATGGCATTGTGTACAAGAGTAATTATTTCGGTGGTTCTCGCATAGATGATTTTGGATAAGTTTTTCAAAGATACTTGCTTAGGGTCTTTATCCCGGATTCCGGGTATGGACACGATTTCATTTTCCTTGTTTTCTCCCGGCCATGCCGAACCGTATTGTACTTTGAGCTGTTCGGCATATTTGTTCAATATTGCACAGCCTTCTTCTATATCTTTCGTCAAGATATTACCCCCCATCGGGATGACTGCCGTATGGCGGATGATACCGTCTTTGAATATCGCCAAATCGGTCGTGCCGCCTCCTATATCAACCAAAGCAATTCCTGCTTCCTTTTCTTCATCATCAAGAACCGACTCGGCCGAAGCAAGCGGTTCGAGGGTGAGCCCCGTAAGATTGAGCCCTGCCTGTTCCACGCATCTGCTGATGTTGCGGATGGAATTGACCTGCCCCACCACCAAATGAAACGAAGCTTCCAACCGGGCACCTTCCATCCCGATAGGGTCTTTGATTTCCGAGAGTCCGTCTACTTTGTATTCCTGCGGAAGTATGTGGATAATCTCCTGCCCGGGCTGCATACCGAGGCTGTATACCTGTGCCTTGAGCCGCTCCAAATCACGCTCGTCAATGACTTGCTCGGGGTTATTCCGGATGATGTAGTCGCTGTGCTGCATGCTGAGGATGTGTTGTCCTGCAATGCCCACTTCTACATCTTTGATAGCCATGCCTGTTTTCTGCTGGGCATCCTCTACAGCCCGCATGATGGACTGCGTAGTCCGGGTAATATTCATCACGATACCTTTGTCGATACCGTCACTTTTACTTTGTCCGTATCCTAATATTTGTATTTTGCCATATTCGTTTTTAGTCCCTACCATGGCAACAATTTTGGTTGTTCCGATGTCGAGACCTACGTAATACTTTGGATGTTGTGTATCGCTTTTTTTCATAACATTGACATTTAGTTTCGTATACAAATTACTTGGTTGGAATATTTCAAATTCACCGTTTTATATACGTTCAATAACTTACTTTTTTCTGCTTTTTTATAGAATGCTTTCAGGTTTGCTTTCTTTGTGTCCAAATTTTCCAAATCGCCCAATATGACTACAAAATCGGCAACCCGCATCTTAATATTATAGTCGCCGTTGTTTTTGACGATGATTTCGGTAACGTTTTTGGTCAGAAAATCATCATTACGGATGTATTTCAGCAATTCGTAGGTAGTCTCCCAATTTTCCTTGCCCACCGCCCCGCTAATGAGCGGAACACGTGCCGAATAGGTTGCCGAAAGCGGCATTTGCTTTCCTTGGCTGTCCATGTAATAGAATTTCCCTTGCTCATTGATACGCCCTATCGGCTCGCGTTGCTTCACTTGAGCCTCCACCGTCCCGTCAATCGTATGGAACACTTCCGACCTCTCAACCATCACATGTGCATTGAGCAAATCCTCCAATTCATGCAGGTTTACTTCATACAAATACTCTTGTCTGTCTCTCTTGAACAATAGTTTCCGTATCGTTTCATCCGTGATGTACATATTCTCCGTCCCTATGTAACGAACCCTTAGCTCTTTGACTGCACGGGCATCATTCCGCCGCGAGGCAAACGCCTGAAGCAAAATAGGCAACAGCACGATGACCAATAGTTTCCCTATTTTTTTTAACCGACTCATGCCAATGCTCTTTTTATTCGTTCCACTTCCGCCCCGATGTCGCCTGCGCCCACGGTAAGCAACAGCGAAGGATTCATTCCTTTAACCACCTCAACCAAATTCTCTTTCGTCACCAAGCTCTTGTTCTTAGCCGTAATTTTCCCAAGCAATAATCCGGAAGAAATCCCCTCGATGGGCAATTCGCGAGCCGGATAAATAGCAAGCAGCAGCACGTTGTCAAACTGCGACAAACTCTCGGCAAATCCGTCCAAAAAATCCCTCGTGCGGCTGAACAAATGCGGTTGAAACACTATCGTTTTTTCCCTTTCGGGGAACATCTCATCCACCGCTTGAAAGAGCGCGTTAATTTCCGTCGGGTGATGTGCATAATCATCAATAAAAATCAAATCATCCCGGCGAATGACATACGAAAAACGCCGCTTCACGCCTTTGAAGGTTGCCAGCGCACTGAGCAATCTGCCGGGTTCAAATCCGGCTTTGACCGCCATACTCACTGCCGCCAACGCATTGAGCAAATTGTGCCGCCCCGGCTTGGGAAACTCATAATTTTCATAACGTTTGCCACCAAACACAAAATCAAAACGATATGCCTCATTTACAACCCGGACATTTTCAAAACGATACTCAGCCCCGGCTTCCAGACCATAAGTCTCTCCCTGTAAATCAAGGTTATAACGAACCAATAGTGCTCCACCCGGCTTTAAACATCTTGCAAAATCCCGAAAACCTTCTTCCAAACTCGACGCATCTCCATAGATGTCCAAGTGGTCGGCATCCATTGAGGTAACGCACGCAATATCAGGCGAAAGCTGTAAAAACGAACGGTCAAACTCATCCGCTTCGGCAACCGTCCATTCGCTTCCGTTGAGCACCAGATTGCTATCAAAATTCTCCGCGACACCTCCTAAAAAAGCACTTACCGAAGCCCCCGACTCCACCAGAATATGAGCCAAAATGCTTGATGTTGTGGTCTTGCCGTGCGTACCTGCCACCGCCAAACTGCGGCTGTTGCGGGTAATCGCACCCAATACTTGCGAACGCTTGAGCAATCGGAAGCCATTTTCTTTGAAATATTTCATTTCCGTATGCGACTGCGGCACGGCAGGCGTGTAAACAACGAGCGTCTGTCCGCTGTCGCAGAAATCGGCAGGAATTTGCGACACACTGTCTTCAAAATGAACGCCAATGCCTTCTGCCTGAAGCACGTCGGTAATCTCGGACGGGGTCTTGTCGTAGCCGTGAACCTGCTTTCCCGCCTGACGGAAATAGCGTGCCAATGCCGACATCCCGATACCGCCGATGCCTATAAAATAGATCGCTTTTATATGTGAAAAATCAATATTCACGATTGAATCAATATTTCTATTTGGTCAATAATATGTTCTGTTGCGTTGGGTTTTGCCATCCGGCGAATGTTTTCCGAAAGGGATTTTTGCAACGCTTCATCGGTTATTACATCTGTGAAAACGGACGAAAAATCCGCCTCTAAATCTTTTTCTTTTAAAACGACAGCCGCTTGTTTCTCAGCTACCGCTTGGGCATTTTTGGTTTGATGGTCTTCTGCCACATTGGGCGAAGGTATGAATATTGCGGGCTTGCCAACGATGCACAATTCGCTGACCGAACCGGCGCCTGCTCTCGAAATAATACAATTGGCAATAGCGTAAGCCCAATCCATCCGACTGATGAACGGTACGACTTTCACAACTGCCGAATTGTACGTTTTGTATTGTTCATAATAGAACTTCCCGCATTGCCACAGCACTTGTACATTGAGCTTTTCAAATAAACTCAACCGACTCTCTATCAGCTGGTTAATCGCTCTAGCGCCGAGACTTCCGCCGAGCACAAGCACCGTTTTTTTAGTTTCTTGCAATCCAAAATGTGCCAATGCTTCTTCTTTTTTTCCTTCCAAAGAAAGCAAATCACTACGGACAGGATTGCCTGTGTGTACGATTTTTTCTTTCGGGAAAAATTTCTCCATCCCATCGTAAGCCACACAGATTTTCGAAGCTTTCTTGGCGAGCCATTTGTTGGTTATCCCGGCATACGAATTTTGCTCTTGTATGAGTGTGGGAATGCCTTTCATTTCGGCGACTTTCAAAAGAGGGCCGCTCGCAAAACCGCCTGTCCCGATAACCGCATCGGGCTTGAATTTTTTCAAAATACGCCTCGATTTCAACATACTGCCGATGAGCTTCAGCGGAAAGGAGAGGTTCTCCGCCGTGAGTTTGCGTTGCAAGCCTGAAATCCGCAAGCCTTCTATCGGATAGCCTGCTTCGGGGACTTTCTGCATTTCCATTTTGTTATTGGCGCCTACAAAAAGTATTTCGGACGAAGGGAAGCGTTTACGCAATCCGTCGGCAATGGCAATAGCAGGATAGATATGCCCGCCTGTGCCTCCTCCTGATACTATGAATTTGTATTTCTTAATTAATTGCGCCGCCATGATTTTTAGTTTACTTTCCCTTTGTTCAATTCTCCTATTATTTCTTCTGCCAAGTCTTCTTGTGCTTGCTCAAGGCTATCTCCTTTTGCTTTACTTCCCACTTCATTTTCTTCACGATGTACGCTGACCGAAAGTATCAGCCCTAAGGCAAAACACGTCATCCAAATAGAGGTTCCCCCGCTACTTATCATGGGCAGATTTTGCCCCGTAACAGGTAGCAAACTTACTGCCACGCCCATATTAATCAAGGCTTGCGTGATAATCGGAAAACCTACTCCCACGACCAGCAATTGCCCGAACAATGTCATCGCTTTTTTGGAAATGACCAAAATACGGAACAATAAAAATCCGTAAAAAGCCAATACCGTCAATGCTCCTAATGAGCCGTATTCTTCAACAATAATCGCATAAATAAAATCGGACGTGCTCTGTGGAAGGAAATTCTTCATTACGCTCTTACCCGGACCCTCCCCTCGAAATCCGCCTTTGGCAATGGCCATTTTGGCGCGCGCTACCTGATAATTTTCTTCTGAATCACCGCCCTCTGCAAAGTTTTCGATACGGCTTATCCATGTGTCGACCCGGTTGGGCATCACATCGGGAAACGCTTTGACGAACAGGAAAAAGAAAGCCATCATCACAATGCCCGAAAATACGATGTATACCAAATACTTAAACGGATGTCCCCCAACAAATGCCAATCCCATTGCGGATGCAAAAAGTAATACGGCTGTGGACAAATTCGCAGGAACTACCAAAGCGACCGTAACGAATACGGGCAACCATAATCTGAGCAATGCCTGCGAGAATTCAACCTTTACTTTATAGTTATTTGCCAAATATGACGCTACGTATATCATCAATAAAACCATCGCAAAAGTGGACGGCTGGAACGAAATCCCGACCAACGGCAACTGTATCCAACGGCTTGCATTCGCCCCTTCTATCGTATTCCCCTTGAGAAGCGTAAGCAATAGCAATACCCAAGAAACAACCAGCCCGATGCCCGCCAACGCCCTGAAAAAACGATACGGCGTACGGTGTACCAAGTATATAATAACGAAGCCGATAGCCATCAATATCGCATGCTTGAACAAATAATTGGCAGTCGTAGAGGTACTCCCCACTACGTATACCAAATTGGTACTCGCACTGTACACCGCCAAAAATGACATGACGGTAAATACCACAACGATAGCCCATGTGAATTTGTCCCCTTTGATATGTTTTAGCAATTCGTTACGCATTGGTTCTTACAATTGTTCTACTTCCGATTTGAATTGGTTGCCTCTATCTTCGTAATTTTCAAATAAATCAAAACTCGCACACGCAGGCGACAACAATACCGTATCTCCTCTGCGAGCCAAACGAGTCGCCTGCGCCACGGCATCGCTCATGCTTTGGGTCTCCACTATCTGCCCGACGATATTTCCGAACGAATGCAGTATCGCCTCGTTATCGACCCCCAAGCATACAATCGCTTTGACTTTCTCATGTACAAACGGCAATAATGACGAATACTCATTGCCTTTGTCCACGCCCCCCACAATCCATACGATAGGCGATTGGATACTGTCCAATGCAAAATACACCGAATTGACGTTGGTCGCTTTCGAGTCATTCACATAGCGTATGCCGCTTGTCGTTTTCACCTCTTCAAGCCGATGGGGGGCACCGATGAAGGTTTGTAAGCTTTTGCGAATAGACTCTTTCCTGATATTCAACAATTTGGAAGCCACTGAAGCCGCCATAGTATTTTTCACGTTGTGCTTGCCTTTAAGGCTGATGGTATTTACGTCAATTTCCATGTTTTGGTTTTCTATCTTTATATAAATCTTTTGGTCTTTGTAGTAGGCTCCGGGATTCAACTCTTTTTCAAGTGAAAACGGAATAAGTTTGGCTTTCGCCGGATGCTTATCGAGCCAGCCGGTAATGACTGAGTCGTCAGCATCATAGATGAGATAATCGCTTGATGTTTGGTTCATCGCAATACGGAATTTGGAAGCAATATAATTGTCAAAACGATAATCATACCTGTCCAAATGGTCGGGTGTAATATTCACAATAACAGCAATGTGGGGTGCGAATTTCACGATGCCGTCAAGCTGGAAACTACTGATTTCCAACACATAATAAGGCATATCATCATCCGCTACCAATTGTGCGAAACTATACCCGATATTGCCCGCCAAACCTGCCCGAAGCCCACCTTCGGTAAGCAAATGGTGCGTGAGCAGCGTGGTGGTGGTTTTCCCGTTGCTCCCCGTGATGCCTACTATTGTCCCCTGTGTGTAATCATTGGCAAATTCCAATTCGGAGACAACAGGGATGTTTTTTTCTTTTGCTTTGACAACTATCGGGACCTTATCGGGAATGCCGGGGCTTTTCATGATGCAGTCGGCATTTAATATGAGCAACTCGGTGTGCGTGCCGTCTTCCCACGCAATTTCATTCGCGTCCAAAATATTCCGATACCGGTCTTGTATCGTGCCTTTATCGGACACGAATACGTCCCAACCCTGTTTTTTGCCAAGGATTGCCGTGCCTACGCCGCTTTCGCCGCCGCCGAGTATTACCAACCGCTTCATCATCTTACCTCAGTTTTAAAGTTACGACCGATACCACCGCCAAAATAATCCCTACAATCAAAAACCTCATCACGATTTTGCTCTCGTGGTAACCCTTCTTTTGATAATGGTGGTGCAAGGGCGACATCAAGAAAATGCGCCTGCCTTCGCCAAATTTTTTCTTCGTATATTTGAAATAGGCCACTTGCATGATTACAGACAGATTTTCTATCAGAAAAATCCCGCACAGCACCGGAATTAACAATTCTTTGCGAACTGCAATGGCTATCACTGCGATAATGCCTCCGATAGTCAAGCTTCCCGTATCGCCCATAAACACTTGTGCAGGATACGTATTGTACCACAAAAATCCGACTAACGCCCCCGCAAATGCTCCAATAAATACTGTAAGCTCGCCTACGCGGGGAATGTACATAATGTTCAAATATTCCGAGAAAATCACATTGCCCGACACCCAAGCGAATATCCCCAACGTCAGTACAATAATCGCCGAACTTCCCGCCGCCAGCCCGTCGATACCGTCCGTAAGATTTGCGCCGTTGGAAACCGCCGTAACTATCAAGATAACCATCGGGATGAAGATAAGCCAAACATAGTTTTTCGCATTTTCGCCCGTCCAAGCAATCAGGTCAGCATAATCAAATTCATTATTTTTCACGAAAGGAATGGTCGTTTTGGCCGATTTTATTTCGTCGTTATTTGACGAATAAGGCTGCTCTATCGCTTGAGCTGCACCGGAAATACCCGATTTTTGATTTTTGACCGTTACATTCGGATTAAAATACAAAGTTACGCCCACGATAATTCCCAATCCTACCTGCCCCAGCACTTTGAATCGTCCTTTGAGCCCTTTTTTATCTTTCTTGAATATTTTGATATAATCGTCCAAAAAACCGATAGCTCCCATCCACAGCGTTGTGATAATCAGTAAAATGACGTACACATTGTCCAACTTCGCGAAAAGCAGTACCGGGATTAGCGTCGCCATAATAATGATGACACCGCCCATTGTGGGAGTTCCTGCCTTTTCATTCTGACCGCTAAGCCCCAAATCACGTACTGTTTCGCCTACTTGTTTGCGGCGCAACACGTTGATAATCCGCTTTCCGAATACGGTAGAAATAAGCAATGACAACAATATCGCCAACCCTGCCCTGAATGACAAATAGCGGTACAAGCCCGAGCCGGGAAAGTCGAAATTTTGGTCTAATATTTCCAATAAATAATAAATCATCGCTTATTTTTTAAATAATTTCATATTTTCTCTCACAATTTGCACATCGTCAAAATGATGTCGTACGCCTTTTATCTCCTGATACGTTTCGTGCCCCTTGCCCGCAATGAGAATGATGTCGCCTTTTTGAGCATTTTGGCACGCTGTTTTGATAGCGTTTTTTCGGTCTGAAATCGTAACAAAACGATTGTAAAACTCCGCAGGAATGCCTTGTTCCATATCGCTAAGAATCGTGTCGGGGTTTTCCTCTCTCGGGTTATCCGAAGTGAGTATCACACTGTCGCTCAGCGAAGTAGCTATCCGAGCCATCACAGGCCGTTTCTCTTTATCGCGGTTGCCGCCACAGCCTATTACGGTAGTGAGCTTTTCGTTTCGGCTGCGAATTTGCCCGATCGTTTCCAACACATTTTGCAACGCATCGGGGGTGTGGGCGTAATCGACAATTACGACAATTCCGCTTTCGGATACAAAATATTGAAATCTCCCCCTTACGGGAAATACCTCACTCACGTGTGTCAGCACCTCGTTTTGTTCCAATCCGAGCAGCTCCCCGACGGCACAAACCGTAACGATATTGTACGCATTAAACTGCCCGATAAGCCTCGTCCATAACTCCACTCCGTTGATTTTCAACAGCATTCCGTCAAATCCGCTTTCCAAAACCTGCCCCATATAATCCGAAACCGATTTCAACGAATACGTTCGTTTGGCAGCTTTCGTATTTTGAAGCATAAACGTACCGTTTTTGTCATCGGCATTGGCCAGTGCAAAGGCTTCTTTCGGAAGACCGTCAAAAAATCGTTTTTTTACGTTGCGGTATTCGGCGAACGTTTTGTGGTAATCCAAATGGTCGTGCGTGAGGTTCGTGAACACACCTCCTGCAAACACCAAACCTTCGGTGCGGTGCTGGTTGATGCCGTGCGAACTGACTTCCATAAAGCAATACGCCACGCCGCTGTCTGCCATTTTCCGCAGAAAACGATTGATTGTCAGCGGGTCGGGCGTGGTGTGAGTCGCCTCAAACGCCTCCTCGCCAATGCGGATAACGACGGTGGATATCAATCCCGCTTTGTAGCCCGCTTTCTGAAAAAGCTGATGCGACAAAGTCGCTACGGTCGTTTTGCCGTTCGTCCCCGTGATGCCTACCAATTTTATTTCTTTGGAAGGATGCCGGTAGAAATTTGCCGCCATTTGCGCCAACGCAACATTGCTGTTGTCTACCTCAATATATAATACCGTATTTTTTATTTCTTCGGGAAGCCGTTCGCAAACGATTGCCACTGCTCCTTGCGAAATGGCTTTTTCAATAAAAAGATGCCCGTCATTTGCCGTCCCCGAAATCGCAACGAATACCGACCCTTCTGCCACTTGGCGAGAATCAAAACACAAATCGCTGACAGCAAGCGAACGCTCGTTCAGAAGTTGTGTTACGGTTACGTTATGTAATAATTCGTTGGTATTCATTTCTTTACGATAATTGTAATATGATGGTTTCTTGTTTTTTCAGTTTCGTCCCCGATGCTACGGACTGCGTGCTGACCCTTCCGCCGCCTACGAGTTTGACTTTCATTCCCATATTTTCCAGAAGAGCCACCGCATCCATTGCGTTCATTCCCACCACATTGGGCATAATGGTTTTGTATTTTTGGGCTTTGGCGTAATAATCGTCGTAGCTGTTTTGGGTTCTTTCAGAAGCGTCATCCACTTCTTCAATCGTGTCGATGAGCAATGAATTGGTATAAATTTTTTGGGCAATCGCTTTAAACACAGGTCCCGACACGTCATTTCCGTAATATCCAATATTCTTATCGGGATTGTGTATCACTACGATGCAAGAATATTTTGGATTATCCGCAGGGAAAAATCCTGTAAAGCTGGAAATATAACCGAGTTTTGACTTGTCTTTATAATCCTTTTGAGCCGTTCCTGTTTTGCCTGCCATCGAAAAATCGGGCGAATACAATTTGCGTGCCGTTCCGTAGGGCTTTTCCACAGCATTTTGTAACAATACTTTCGCTTTTTGGGCAGTTTGTTCTGAACAAATTTTATGATTGATAACCTCTACGTTGAATTTTTCGATAGTTTTATTCCATTCCTTTACTTCTTTGATAAGTCGCGGCTTGACCATCACGCCGTTATTGGCGATGGCGTTATAAAACGTAAGCGTTTGCATGGGCGTAAGGTGCAGTCCGTAGCCGAAGGACATCCACTCGAGTGATATTCCGCTCCAATTTTTTTTGTCTTTCGGATTGGGGATATAAGGTTTTCCTTCACCGAGGATGGGAAGCCCTAAAGGTTGTGCCAGCCCCATAGTTTCCAGCCGGTCGGTAAATTGCTTTGGCTTTTTGGAAAAAAGGTCGTGTGTCATCTGTACAAAACCTGTGTTGGATGATACGGCAAAGGCTTTAGCAATACTTATTTTCCCGTAGCCTTTTTTGTTCGAATCATGTACATTTTTTCCGTAGAAAGTTAATTTTCCCTGCTTGGTATCAACTACGTAGGAGGTGTCTATTCCTCTTTCTTCCATAGCCGTTACCAGCGTCATGAGTTTGAATACCGAGCCGGGTTCATGAGCTTCACCGATGGCATAATTGAGCCGTTCGTAATATTTTCCTTCTTTCGAACGTCCCAAATTCGAGATGGCTTTTACCTCACCCGTGCTGACTTCCATCACTACTACACAGCCATGGTCAGCTTTGTATTGTTCGAGTTGGGTAAGCAATGCGTGGTGGGCGATATCTTGTATATTGATATTGATAGTCGATACTACGTCGTGGCCGTCTTTCGGGTCAATAATATTAAACCCACTGACCATTTTCCATTGTCCTTTGGCTATTTTTTGTTCTAACCTTCTTCCTTCTACGCCTCGCAGGTATTTTGAAAAAGCACCTTCAAGCCCCACCCGGGTAATATAGCCGTTTTCGTCTTTTCGTTCGTAGCCGATGCTTCGGTGGGCGATGCTTCCCAGCGGATATTCACGGGTGGTTTTTGTTTCTATAATGACGCCTCCTTTGTAAGGACTCATGTTCAGCAGTGGGAACTTCCGCAGCCGGGTATAGTCGCTGTAGCCCAAATTGCGCCCGATGAGCAAATACCGATTTTTATAACTGCGTTCTTTCCGGAGCATATTTTGGTAATACGACGAAGATTTCTTGAACATTGCCGATAGCGAATCGCTTAGAGGTTTTACATATTTTTCAAAATTCTTGTCGGAAGGGGTTAGTGCATCCCAACGGACGTCATACCGCGTGACGGAAGTTGCCAACAATGAGCCGTCATCCGAGTACAGATTGCCCATACTGGGTACGATAGAAGCCTCGCGCAAAGTAGTCTCGTCGGCTTTTTCCCGATAGGCTTCGCCTTCTATCTGTATGTTGAATAGTTTTACCACCACTGCCATAGCAAACAGAAGCATCAACCCTGCTACGACACGGGTGCGAATCAATATTTTTCTGTCTTTTGCCGGCATTGTTATTCTTTTACTATTACTTTTATTTTTTGTGGTGGCTCTGAGGGTTGTTTCAGTCCGTGTGCTTTGAGTTGTTCTACGAGCGTGGATTCTAATTTTATTCTTTGCAATCGCGAACGCACATCGACAAATTCGCTTTTGAGTTCGTTAACCTGCTCATTGAGCTTCGCTATCTCGTGTACTTTTTTGTCGGTACTGTGCGAACTTGCTATCATGATAATCGCTAAGAAAAAAAGGAAAAAAATAAACGTCCAATTCTTAGTGGCTTCACTGCCTTCTACTAAGAATTTTCCTTTAAGGATATTTACTATTTCATCTTTTGCTTTACCCATTTTTACACCTTTATATATATTGTTTCCTCATCCCCGCCCCCTCTCCTTTGGAGAGGGGAGAAAAAGCCCGATGTTATTCGAGTGGCTCCCCTCTCCTTTGGAGAGAGGACGGGGGTGAGGTTCTCTCGTTATAACCGTTCTGCGATTCGCAGTTTGGCACTTCTCGCCCTATTGTTGCTTTCTATTTCTTCATCAGAAGGAATGATTAGATTCCCGACTTTCTTGAACGGCACTAATATATTTCCATAAAAATCCCGTTCAGGGCTTCCTTCAAATTTGCCGTCGCGAAAAAACCGCTTTACCAATCTATCTTCAAGCGAATGATAGCTTATCAGGCTGGCTCGTCCGCCTTGCCGCAGTATATCGGGCAGTTGGGAGAGGAACTCTTCGAGCGCTTTCATCTCATCATTGACTACGATGCGGATGGCTTGGTATATTTGGGCAAGCGTCTTATTTTCTTTTAGCTTAGGCAGACACGGTTGCAACGCCGCTTTGAGTTGATTGCCCGTATGGATTTTTTGTTCCTTACGAGCGGTAACGATTCTTCTGGCAACTGCTTTTGCATTGCGCAACTCTCCGTATCGGGACAAAATACTGACGAGTTCTTTCTCCTCGTATCCGTTGATGATGTCCTTGGCCGTGAGTGGCGTATCTTGGTTCATCCGCATATCAAGCTCGCCATCAAAGCGGGTTGAAAATCCTCGCTCGGGGGCATCGAATTGATGTGATGATACGCCAAAATCGCCAAGTACACCGTCTACTTTTTGCACGCCGTAGAACTTCAAAAAGCGGTTCATGTATCTGAAATTCTGCTGTATGAGTGTAAATCGCGGGTCGTCAATAGCATTGCCCAACGCATCGGCGTCTTGGTCAAAAGCGAGCAATCGGCCTTGTTTGCCCAATCGCTTGAGTATCTCACGCGAATGTCCCCCTCCGCCAAAAGTTACATCAACATAGATGCCGTCTTCGCGGATAGCAAGCCCGTCAATGCTCTCATGAAGCAATACAGGTTCGTGATATGTATTCGTTTCGTTAGTCATTGCCCATACTCCCCATTACACGCTCTGCCAGCGCCGAAAAATCTTCCGGTGTGCTGTACACAGCCTTTTCATATTGGTCTTTATCCCAAATTTCCACCCGATTGCCTGTAGCTGAGAACACCAACTCTTTGTCAATCTGCGAAAACAGCTGCAAATCTTTCGGGATAAGCATCCGCCCTACCGCATCAATCTCGATGAGTTTTACGCCCGCCATGAATTTACGGATGAAATCATTATTTTCTTTGACAAAACGGTTCAAACTATTGATTTTCTTCATCACCAAATCCCATTCGTCCATCGGAAATAATTCCAAACAAGGCTGGAAATCCGAGCGTTTCAACACGAAATTCGCTTCCGTGTCGCCAAGCTGTTTTTTCAGTGCAGCAGGCAGCATGACGCGGCCTTTGGCATCTATCTTACACTCGTATGTTCCTATGAGAATACTCACCCGTTTTTCAAATAAAAATATTTCATCGACAAAAGTAGAAATTTTTTCCCACATTCAACCACTTTTTCCCACTTTGTTGATAAGTTTTTCTTTTTACATGAAAAATCAATAGCTTTAGCTTCAATGAATTAGTTATAAAAATGTGAATATTTGAGGGTTGCCCTTGTAATGGTGAGCGTTGTCTCATTTTGAGCGTTCGGACAAACCCGCTTCTTACCGGAACGACAAACCAAAAATACGGAAATTTTATTTTTTTCAGTCGAAAAAACTTGTATGTCAACGAAAAGTTATATATTTGCACTCGCTTTGGGCAAAAGCTCGTCCTAAACTTGTAGAAAATGAGGAAGTTAAGAGAATATGACATCTCGTTTGCGGGATTAAAGCAGGGGAAACATCAGTTTTCGTACGAAGTGGGGAAAAAGTTCTTGGAATTGTTTGATTATGACGAATTTAATGACCTGCAACAAACGATAGAGATAACGCTTGATAAAAAAAGTACGCTATTGGAATTGCATTTTGTCAACAAAGGTACGGTCAACGTGAATTGCGACCTCACCAATGAGCCTTTTGACCTTCAGACCGAAAGCGAATGGCTCTTAGTTGTGAAATTTGGCGAAGCGTATAATGATGACAACGAAGCTTTGCTGATATTGCCTCACGGCGAATACCAACTCAACGTTGCTCAATATATATATGAACTCATCGTGTTGTCGGTACCTGCCAAACGGATACACCCCGAGGTGGAAAAAGGCAATTTTCACCCCGAAATCATGCAACAACTCGACGCTCTAAGCCCCAAAGATTTGACGGATATCGAAGAAGCTCCCGAGCATGAAACCGACCCGAGATGGAACGAATTGAAAAAATTAATAAATAACGGAAAAGATAAATAGAAAATGGCACATCCTAAAAGAAAAACATCGAAAACCAGAAGAGATAAAAGACGTACACACTACAAGGCTGTAGTACCTCAAATCGCTAAAGACCCTACAACTGGTGAAAACCATTTGTATCACAGAGCTCATTGGCATGAAGGAAAACTCTACTACCGCGGACAGGTCTTGATTGACAATACTGAAGAAACTGAAGCATAGTACGCTCGTACTCCGCATACAAACCAAAAAGGGAAGCAGCAATGTTTCTCTTTTTTTTATGCGGTAAAGAGGCTGTTTTTTCGATACTTTTTTTACTATCTTTGTCAGAATGAAATCGCTATTAAGCCACATACAAACTCCTGCCGAGCTGCGCTGTATCGCTCAAAAAGAACTGCCACAACTTGCTTCCGAACTACGCCAAACCATCATTGATGTCGTATCGGTCAAAGAGGGGCACCTTGGGGCGAGCCTCGGTACGGTTGAGTTGACGATCGCTCTGCATTACGTTTTCAACACCCCCGATGACATCCTTATTTGGGATGTGGGACACCAAGCCTACGGACATAAATTACTCACGGGCCGCCAAGATGATTTTGCCAATATGCGACAACAAGGCGGTATCAGCGGTTTCCCGAAGAGGGATGAAAGCCCTTATGATGCTTTCGGTACAGGGCATTCGTCTACTTCGATATCGGCAGCCTTGGGCATGGCAATTGCTTCCCGGTTAAACGGACATCCGCTACGCAATCATATTGCAGTAATTGGCGATGCTTCTATAGTGAGCGGGATGGCTTTTGAGGCTCTCAATCACGCCGGCGCTACCGATGCCAATCTGCTGATTATCCTCAATGATAATAATATGAGCATCGACCCGTCTGTAGGAGCATTCAAACAATACCTCAACGGCCTGAATGTTTCTCAAGAAAATATAGAGTCTTTTTTTACAGACTTAAATATCAATTATATAGGGTGTGTGGACGGGCATGACATAGAGTGTCTTATCAAGGCTATGGAAGTTGCTAAAGAACAACAAGGTGTGCGTTTGCTTCATGTGAAAACGACCAAAGGCAAAGGACTTCGGCAGGCTGAAAATGACCAAGTTACGTATCATGCTCCGGGGAGATTCGACCGCATTACAGGCGAACGTTTCCCCGCTTCCGACCAAAAACGCACGAAATACCAGGAAGTATTCGGCAGGGCACTCCTTGAACTTGCCTCGCAAAATCCGAAGATAGTTGCTGTTACGCCTGCCATGCCGAGCGGTAGCGGACTTACCGAAATGATGAAAGTATTCCCAAAACGTGTATGGGATGTGGGAATTGCCGAACAACACGCTGTTACATTTGCCGCAGGGCTTGCTACACAAGGGTTTGTGCCGTATTGTGTAATCTACAGTACTTTCTTACAGCGTGCGTATGACCAGCTTATTCATGATGTCGCCTTGCAGTGCATTCCTGTGATATTCTGTATTGACCGAGCGGGATTGGTCGGTGAAGACGGAGCGACACACCACGGCGTTTTTGATATGGCTTTCTTGAGGATTATCCCAAACCTCATCATCGCTTCGCCTCGCAATGCGGCCGTATTGCGCAATACGCTGTATACGGCACAGTTGGGTCTTGATATGCCTATTGCCATCCGTTATCCGAGAGGAAGTGTGCCTTCGGATGAGCATTCCCCCGTATGGGAAAAAATACATTTCGGAAAAGGCGAATGCCTCAAAGAAGGCTCCCATTACGCAGTACTGAGTATCGGGGTGATTGCCGAAAATGTTACATTTGCTATCAAATCATTGCCAAATCATGATAAATACGCACATTATGATATGGGATATGTAAAACCTTTGGATACATCACTTTTACATAGTATTTTTGCAAGGTCCGAACGCATCTACACGGTGGAAGAAGGATGCCTCACGGGTGGTTTTGGGAGTGCTGTCTCAGAATTTGCTACGCAAAACGGGTATGCTGTTCCGATTGAGATTATTGCCATTGACGATGCTTTTGTTTCGCACGGAACGGTTCTTGAATTGCGAGAATCAGCAGGGTTGTCCGTAGAAAAAATAGCAAACCGAATAAAAATATAAATCAAAATCTTCTCTTATGACAAAACATTTACTTACATGGGGATTGCTAATGGTAACGACCATTGCTTTGGGACAGATACGCCGTGCTAATGAGGTAACCATGCCCCTGAAAATAACGCCTCTGAAGGTTCGTGAAGACCCCGAAGCCCTCCGTTTTACTTTTAAGCGATTTCAGCAAGAGCAAGATAAATGGTTTCGTTTCAATCAGGTAAATCTGAATATGAGCGAGGTGGCGCTGTCCAATTGGTCGGCGGGTGGTAACAGTTCCATATCGGGGCTTATGAATGCCAAATTCAGACGGCGGCTTTCCGAAAAAACGTATTTTTGGGATAACGAGCTTGAATTAAATTACGGGATGAACGTACAAGAAGGACAAGAGTTGCGTAAAACGGATGACCGCCTGGCTTTTGCATCAACGCTCGGGTATCGGGGGAATTGGGACTCTTTTTGGTATTTTACGGCCAAATTCCAATTCAATACGCAGATAAGCAACGGGTACTCGTACCCTAATAAGGAAACGCCCATTTCTCGGTTTCTCGCTCCGGGATATATGTATTTGGGTTTGGGTATCGAATACGCTCCTGACAATAGAAAATTCAATTTGTTCCTCTCGCCATTGACGCTCAAAACGACGCTCGTGCTTGACCAAGACCTCGCCGACAGAGGGGCATTCGGGGTGAAAGCCGCCCAATATGATGCCAATGGGGCTATCATCAAATCGGGGGCAAACAGCAATAGTGAACTCGGTTTTCTTGTCAACGGAAGTTGGTCGAAAAAAATTGCCGAAAATATCAATATGAGCCACGTATTCAATTTGTATGGTGATTATTTGAAAAATTTTGGAAATATCGACATCGATTGGGAAATGAACTTCAATCTGAAGGTAAATAATTATGTTCAAGCCCGCTTGGGTACGCATATCCGTTATGACGATGATGTGAAATTCAAACAGTTTACGGATGCTAACGGCGTTGTGCATAATTACGGTGCGCGCATACAGCTCAAACAAATACTCGGGGTCGGGGTTTCGTATACTTTTTAAACTAACACATAGCCGACGAACCCAATAGCAGAACGGCTTCTTTGGGTTTATCGCATTACACTTTAGCATGAAAATAGAGCACATCGCTGTCTGGGTCAATGACTTGGAAGGAATGAAACAGTTTTATCAAAGGTATTTCCAAGCGAAAGCGAATGAGATATACCATAATCCTGCCAAAAAGTTTACTTCTTATTTTTTAGAATTTGAACGTGGGGCGAGGTTGGAGTTGATGAACAGAACTGACATCACTGAGAATCAGAACCGTTTTGAACAGCAACGAATCGGACTCATTCATTTGGCGTTTTCCGTAGGGGATAAAAATAAGGTAAACGAACTAACTGAGCTGTTGCGGAAAGACGGATACAAAATCGTGGGGGAGCCTCGGACGACGGGCGATGGATATTACGAGTCGGTTGTGTTAGACCCCGAGAGCAATATCATCGAAATCACGGAATGACACGCTCCTATGGGGTGCATTCTGTGAGGCTTTCCCCGAAAGGGAAAATCGTGTTTTATTTCTTTTTTTGAATTTTCAGCTTGTGCCCTGCAAGTTCGAGTAGCTCTTTCACTGATTTTTCGATGCGCTGTATGTCGCTTTCCTCGGTGATGACACTGTGCAATTCTGCTTGCTGAAACCACATCGTGTCTTCGCCTGCCTTGCATTGGCATACCTCAAGATGACCGTCAATGAGTGCTATGAAAAAATATTTGGACGGGAAATATGCGTCTTTTTCATCAAACAGCACAACGGCTTTGGGAAGGAAAAAATCACCGTATTCGTTGGTGTCATAGTCCATCGAGTTGCCCCATACTACGGCGTTCTTGAAGCTCTTGGGTTGCCTGCGGAATAGTGAAAAACTTTGATTTTGAGGTAATGTAATCATCACACGTCGTTTTTCATCGGACAAGAAGGGGCGGTGTTGAAGGATTTTGTTGAAATTATCAATATTGATAGTCTCATTGTCAAACGCTTCGCCGTAAAGTTTTTTTACACGGTAGTAAATTCTTGGCATGTGATAGGTTTTCTACATTGTTAATCGGGACAAAATTAATCATTTTTTTTGGTTTTTCACGATGCTGTTGATATCTTTTCTGTTAAAAAGATTTGTTAAAGAAATATTTTTGCAAAAGTCTCTTTTTTCTTGAATTTTGCCATTATTTTTCAATAAAATCATGGATTCTATTGGCTGCCAAGCGTAAAAAGACAAACAAAAGTATCGTGAAAGCCCAAAGCCCCGAGCCTCCATAACTGAAAAAAGGGAGCGGAATGCCTATGGTTGGGACTAATCCGATGACCATACCGATGTTGACTAAAAAATGTATGAATAGTATTGATATGACGCAGTAGCCATATATGCGGGTGAATTTTGAACGCTGTTTTTCTGCCAAAAAAATCAATCGTAACAGTAGAAAACTAAACAATACGACGACTGTAACCGTACCGGCCAATCCCCATTCTTCTCCCAAATTGGTGAAAATATAGTCTGTCTGCTGTTCGGGAACGAAATTGCCCCTGGTGTGCGTACCTTCAAGATAGCCTTTGCCGAAGAGCCCGCCCGAGGAAATTGCCGATTCGGAGCGGTAGGTGTTATAGGCTACGTTTTGCCGCATTTCGCGGATTTTACCCGGGTCGTTTTCCATACGAAGCCAAAGCGAAAAACGATTGCGGTGGTGCTGCTTCAATACGTTGTCAAACACCAAAGGCGTAACCGAAGCCGTCATGATGCTGATGGCAAGTGTCAATACAATATGATTGATGGGTAAGCGTCGGTTCTTCCTTTTGGAAATATATCCGCCTGCAAAGGTAAGCAATGTGATAACGAGTATCGTGGGCAAAACCCCAAACTTGAGCGCCGCTATAAACGATACCGCGGCGAGCAGTAAATATAGTAAAAAAGTAAGTGGCATTCCTTCCCGATAAAATACAAAAACGAATGATAGAAATACTAACAAACTTCCGGCATCGGGTTGTAAAATGATGAGAAATCCCGGTATGGCAAGTATGCAGACTGCACGAACCAAGTCCGTAGGCTTGCGGATGTCGGTGTGGATATTACTCAAGTATTTGGCGAAAAACAATGCCGTAGCTACTTTGGCAAATTCACTGGGCTGTAGCGTGACAGGCCCTAAAGCGTACCATGAAAGCGAACCGTTGATTTTTTTTCCGAAAACAAAAAGCCCCGCCAATAACACGATACCAATGATGTAAAACACGAAGGAGAAATTGTCATAAAACTTGGTGTCGGTGGCCAATATGAAAATTATCAGTGGAAAGCTCAAGGCTATAAATAAAAGTTGCTTGCCGTAGTGATAGTTCAGGTCAAATATCGATACGCTGCCTTCATTGACCGTTGTGGAATAGATAGTGAGCCACCCTATTGTAACCAACAACAAATAGCAAACGACAGAAATCCAATCGAGGTGCTTGAGTACATTTTGTTTCATGCGTTAGGCGGTATTTGGTTATCGTTGGTTAATAAGGAACGGTTTTCCGCTGAGCGGTTTGGCGTATTCGTCTTCAAGGCTTTTATCGAGCATACGCTGTTCCATTTCGGGGCGTTTGACTTCTTTGTTGATGTATTTTTCAATCATCAATGAAGCGATGGGAGCTGCGACCCTGGCACCAAAATATCCGTTTTCGACAAATACGGCTATGACAATTTGAGGGTCTTCGATAGGTGCAATGGCTACAAATATAGAATGGTCTGTGAGCTGGGTACGTTTTCCGTTGATGACGGTAAAGTTCTCGGCCGTTCCTGTTTTGGCTGCGATATTGATGCCTTCTATTTGGGTGTATCTCGCCGTACCTTCGTTATAGGCTTTGTTCATTCCCAAAATGATAGGTTCAAAATGTTCTTTGTTAATGGTCGTATATTTGGGTTTGGTATATTCGGTGTAGGGCGTAACCTCGTTGTTGATTTTTTTTACGACGTGCGGTGTATAGAAATAGCCTCTGTTGGCTACGGCAGCCATTACGTTGGCGAGCTGTATGGGCGTGGTGAGCAGCTCTCCCTGCCCGATAGCATTGGAAATATTGAAAGTTGCACCCCACTGGTTTTTACCGTATAGGCGGTCGTACATTGCCGTTGTAGGAACTTTTCCGGGTCGTCCCGTAGGAAAATCATTTCCTAAGAAACCGCCCAACCCGAAACTCATTACGTGTTTGCTCCACGCATCCATTCCTTCCGATGGTTTCTTGTATTTTTCGATGCTCCGCCGATAGGTGTTGGCAAAATACGCATTGCACGAAAAAGCGATGCCGTGCAAAAGGTCGTTACTGCTTCGTCCGCAATGGCATTTCATGATTCTATTACCGTAGCGATAACCGCCACCGCACGGGAATATGCTGGAGGGAGTGATGGTATTTTCCTGTAATCCGATGAGGGCATTGACTACTTTGAAAGGCGAGCCGGGCGGATATTCAGCGAGTAAAGTTCGGTCGTAAAGGGGCTTGGCAATGGAGTCAGATTCTAACATGGTGTAATTTTTTGACCGTTCCCGTCCGACGAGCAATCTGGGGTCAAATGACGGAGCGGAAACCAGCGCCAGAATTTCGCCCGTTTTCGGTTCGATAGCAACGATACCGCCGCGTTTGTTCTGCATCAGCAGTTCGCCATACGCCTGCAAATCAATGTCGATGGTCAGCTCAAGCGGTTCGCCCATCGTGGGGAGCGAGTCGTGGATGCCGTCTTTATAGCTTCCGATAATGCGGTTGAAACGGTCTTTTTGCAAATAGCGGAAGCCTTTTTCGCCTCTAAGAAATGCTTCATACTGCTTTTCTACGCCTTGCCGCCCGATAAGTTCCCCCGATTGGTAATACGGATTGTCTCGCAAATCCCACTCGTTCACTTCACTGATGAAACCTAATACATTTCCTGCATTTTTTGTGAGATAGTGCCGAAGCATTCGCTTTTGGATATAAAATCCGCTGAACTTTCGCAATTTTTCTTGCAAAACGGCATACTCACTCATCGAAAGTTGATTGACAAATACCGAAGGCTTTATAGGCGAATATTTTCGTGCTTTTTGGATGCGTTCTACGAAATTTTCTTTGGTGATAGAAAGTAACGTGCAAAACTCAAGCGTGTCCAAAGCCCGCACTTCACGCGGTACAACCATCACGTCGTATGCAGGTTGGTTCGATACTAGCAACTTACCGTTACGGTCGTATATGTAGCCCCGCTCAGGATAATCATACACCATCTCGATAGCGACATCCTCACTCGGTGCAAGCGGTTCGCTGTGGGCTATCACCTGCAAATATACCAAGCGAACAATAAACGCTATCGCCGTCAAAATAATAAAAATAAACAACAAGTACTTCCTCATATCATTTCTTCTTACTGCTAAATACAAATATCAATACCATACATAATAGTATCGTAAATACCGACGTAATGCCGATTTTCGCAAAGGTATTAAAGAAATGATTGAAATTAAAAATTTCAAGAAAATAAAATAACGTATGGTGCAACACCACCAAAATAGCAACATACGTAAACACTTTTCCGATAGGATATTGCGAAAGATGGAGGGTTTGTGTTTCAAAATTTTTCCCGAAAGCAACATTCAATGCCAACGGACGGACGTATGCCGCAAAAACGCTGGAAGCCGCATGAATACCACCCGTGTCGGACAGCAAATCAACCGCTAACCCAATGGCAAAAGCACTCAGCAAAGTAGGGATTTTATTCTGATGAAAAGGAGCTTCGATGATGAACAGCAAATATATCATCGGATTGACATACCCAAGAAAATTAATATGATTGAATACTAATACTTGGGCTAACACCAATACGATGAATGATATAATTCTTATAGGGATAATGCTATTCATCGGGAATAAGATTTTCTAAAGTGCCGATTTCTTTTTTGTCTTTATTATAAAGAATGTACACATGCTCAATGCTTGACATATCTGTAAAAAGAGCTACATTGATGATGTATGAATTATCCGTCTTACTACGCTCAAAGCTCTGAATCTCTCCGATAGGGATGCCTTTAGGGAAAATGTTGGACATTCCTCCCGTGATAATCGTATCGCCTATTTTTATGGGGGCAATATTCGGAATATCCACCAACTGAACAATGTTGAAGTTCTTCCCGTCCCACTTAAGCGTCCCATAATGCCGGCTTTTCTTTATTTCGGCATTGATAAACGATTTGCTGTTCAGCAGGCTTTGTACGGTAGCAAAGCGGTTGGAGGTTCTCTCCACGATGCCTACCAGACCTTTGGAGGATATGACGCCCATATCTTGCATTATTTCCTCTCGCTTTCCTTTGTCGATAGTGAGATAATTTTTAGTCAGCGAATAACTATTCTTGATGACATTGGCTTTCTTTACGGAGAATTTCCGTTCTCCGAAAGCGATGCTGTCCTGCAATGGCGCATTCTCTGCGATAAGCTCTTTCAGGTAAAGGTTTTCATCATGCAAACGTTTATTCTCGTCGCTAAGTAATTGATTTTGAGTTTTTAAATCAATATACTGTGCCCACGAATTCGTCACATCAAACACGCCTCCTGCAAGGAAATTGGTCGAATTGACATAACCACTCTGCTGGTAGTAATTGTTCTCTACCACCATTCCGAATGAAATAACGAACAGCAACAAAAAAACAAAAAACTCTTTTTTGCGGACGAAAAAGCGTATGATTTGCTGCATGGGGGATATATGGTTTTGGATTTATGTATATTGTCTACTATCGTTTTTATCTATTTTTCAGACGCATTTAGTGCTTGAGAATGGTTTTAAATTTTTCAAGATTTTTGAGCGTAATTCCTGTTCCACGTACCACCGCCCGGAGCGGGTCTTCCGCAACATACACCGGCAGTTCGGTGCGGAGCGAAATACGTTTGTCCAAGCCCCGCAACATAGAGCCGCCGCCCGCCATGTAAATCCCCGAATTGTAAATATCTGCCGAAAGTTCGGGGGGGGTTTGCGAAAGCGTCTCCATAATAGCATCTTCGATACGCAAAATGGATTTGTCCAACGCTTTAACCATCTCACGGTACGAAACTTGCACTTGCTTGGGCTTGCCCGTGAGCAAATCGCGCCCTTGCACCTGCATATCTTCGGGCGGAACATCAAGGTCTTCGATAGCAGCCCCAACCGTAATTTTGATAGTTTCGGCAGTGCTGTCGCCAATAAAAAGGTTATGTTGCGTCCGCATATAATACACAATATCCGAGGTGAAAATATCACCCGCAATCTTAACCGATTTATCACACACGATGCCACCGAGAGCGATTACCGCAATCTCCGTTGTACCCCCCCCGATGTCGATAATCATATTGCCTTTCGGCTGCATGATGTCAAGCCCGATACCAATTGCCGCCGCCATGGGTTCGTGAACCAAATAAATATCTTTCCCGTTAACCCGCTCGCACGACTCCTTTACGGCACGCATTTCCACTTCGGTAATCCCCGACGGAATGCACACTACCATCCGTAGCGAAGGCGAAAAAAACTTCTTCTTCAAGGCAGGGATGCTTTTGATGAGCATACTTATCATTTGCTCCGAAGCCTCAAAGTCGGCAATAACGCCGTCTTTCAGCGGGCGTATCGTTTTTATGTTTTCATGCGTTTTTCCCTGCATCTGCTGAGCTTCTTTACCTACGGCAATAATCTTGTTGGTAATGCGGTTCTGTGCGACAATCGAGGGGCTGTCCACAACCACTTTGTCATTATGGATTATCAGCGTATTGGCTGTCCCTAAGTCTATTGCTATTTCTTCCGTAAGGAAATCGAAAAAACTCATGTTCTTTTTCTATAATTTAATAATTAAAAATCCTCTTGTTTATCTCTGTTTTTTTTGAAAGGAACGGACGTTTCCACATCATTTTATTCTACACAAACACAGCCTCTTTCAAAATTTGGTTCAAATATAAATAAATTAATGTTTGAAATGACGAATTCCCGTGAAAATCATTGCCATTTTGTGTTCATTACAGTAATCGATGCTCTGTTGGTCTTTGATGGAACCTCCGGGCTGGATTACCGAACGGATGCCCGCATCATGAGCGATTTCCACGCAGTCGGGGAAGGGGAAAAAAGCATCGCTTGCCATTACCGCACCGTGCAGGTCAAACTCAAAATGTTTCGCTTTTTCGATGGATTGCAACAAAGCATCTACGCGGCTGGTTTGCCCTGTACCACTCGATAATAATTGTTTGTTTTTCGCCAAAACAATGGTGTTTGACTTTGTATGTTTGCAGATTTTCGAGGCAAAAAGCAAATCGTCTATCGCTTCCGCCGATGGTTTTTCAATGGTAACGTATTGTAAATCAGCAATGTTGTCGGTATAATTGTCTTTTCCTTGCACCAGATAGCCGTTTAGGCAGCTTCGCACGCTGTTTTCAGGAAGTTTCGTTTCTTTTTGACGCAAAATAATCCTGTTTTTCTTTTGAGTTAAAATTTCTAACGCTTCCGCAGTGAATGCAGGGGCGATAATCACCTCGAAAAACAACGAATGCGTGGCTTGGGCGGTTGCCAAATCAATTTCCTTATTGGCAATTAAAATCCCTCCGAACGCCGAAACAGGGTCGCCCGAAAGAGCATCGGCGTATGCCTGCGAGAGCGTGCTTCGGGTGGCAACACCGCAAGCGTTATTGTGTTTTAAGATGGCGAAAGTCGGCTCGTCATTTCGGAATTCTTCCATTAGGTTGACGGCAGCATCTACATCAAGTAAATTGTTGTATGACAGTTCTTTACCGTGCAATTTATCAAACAAGCCCTCAAAATCTCCGAAAAACTCGCCTTTCTGATGCGGATTTTCGCCGTAACGCAATACTTGGGCTTCGTTTTCACTGATTTTGAGTGATGGAATTTTTTCTTCTCTGTTAAAATAATTGAAAATTGCGGTGTCGTAATGCGATGACACGGCAAACGCCCGAGCGGCGAAATTTTTTCGCATTTCTACGGAAGTAACTCCTTTATTGTCAGTGAGAATACCGAGCAATTCGGCGTATTGGTTTACGGACGAAATACACAACGTATCTTGAAAATTCTTGGCAGCCGCACGGATGAGCGAAATCCCGCCGATGTCGATTTTTTCGATGATGTCTTGCGCTGAAGCCCCGTCCGCCACCGTTTTTTCAAAAGGATACAAATCCACGATAACGATGTCGAGTTGCGGAATAGCGTATTCTAACATTTCTTTGACATCACTTTCGTTATCCTGTCTATTGAGAATTCCCCCGAAAATTTTCGGATGAAGGGTTTTGACTCTTCCTCCTAAAATCGATGGATAATCCGTTACGGATTCCACAGGAATGACCTCGATTCCTAATTCTTTTATGAAAGTTTCGGTGCCGCCTGTGGAATATATTTTCACTCCTAACTCATTCATTGCGTGAATAATAGGCTCAAGCCCTGTCTTGTCATAAACAGAAATTAATGCAGTTTTGACTTGTATGGTGTTGTTCATCAGAAAAAATACTTATATTTGAAGCTACAAAAATACATTTTTTTGTATGGATTAAAAAAGGATTTTCAAAATTATTCCGCCGTTTATGCTTATTTATTTACAACTGTTCAAAGAGAGTTTCAATTTTGCCATTAAAGCCTTGCGTGACAATAAGTTACGCACATTTTTATCGCTGCTTGGCGTTACAGTCGGTATTTTTTCGATAATTTCGGTGCTGGCAGCGGTGGATTCGCTCGACCGAAACATTCGCGAGAATCTTTCGGGATTGGACAAAAATGTTATGTATCTCACAAAATATTCGTTTGGACCTACTGACGTACCCCGTTGGCAACGGCTCAATTTTCCGCAGGTGAGCTACCAAGAATATGATTTTATAAGCCGTAATACACCTGATGCGGAAGCCGTTGCGTACAGTATTTTCGGCGTAAACGAATCCATCAAATACGAAGGAAAAACCATAGCGTCGGTTTCTGCGGAAGCAGCATCGTCAGCTATCGAAGCCATCAATGACGTGAAGATTGCCAACGGACGGTTTTATACGGAAGCCGAGTCCAATGCGGGGTCGCCCGTGATGGTGTTGGGACACGACATCGCCGAGCAGCTTTTCGGCACAGAAAATCCGGTTGGGAAAGAAGTGCGCTTTTACGGACGAAAACTCACGGTTATCGGCGTACTTAAAAAATACGGAATGGGCAACGATACTGATGAAAAAATATTTCTTCCGCCCAATTTTTTACGCCGATTTATGAATTCGGGACCTCAGGGCGTGCCGAGCGGTATCATCATAAAACCTAAAAGAAATGTTAATGGAAATGATTTCGAACAAACGCTTACGCAACTCATCCGTAGGTATCGAGGATTGAAGCCGGGCGAACCTAACAACTTCTTTATCAATAAAATATCGTCGTTTACCGATATGATTGACAGTACCATACGGATGCTCAATCTGGTGGGCTGGGTCATCGGTGGATTTTCCATTTTGGTGGGCGGTTTCGGGATTGCCAACATTATGTTTGTCAGCGTGAAAGAACGCACGAACCTCATCGGCATTCAAAAATCATTGGGAGCAAAAAACCAGTTTATTTTATTCCAATTCCTTTTTGAAGCGGTGCTTTTGGCACTTATCGGCGGTGTGATTGGTATTTTTTTCGTATGGATTGCTACGCTTGTGGCATCGGGAGTAACCGATGATTTTAATTTCGTGCTTTCGGTAGGAAATATTGCCGTAGGAGCTGGTGTGTCGGTTGCAATTGGCTTAGTATCAGGGATTTTACCTGCAGTAAGTGCTTCACGGCTCAATCCTGTAGAAGCTATCCGCACGGGAATGTAGTGTTTAGCAATGTATTAGTTTATTTTTATGAAAACATTTTTTACCGTTTGTATTCTTACGATGCTCCCTGTATCGCTTCCGGCGCAATTGCTCAAAGGACAAATCACCAATGAAAAAGGGAAGCCGATGCCGTATGTGAATATCGGTTTTGTAGGCAACAGCCGAGGAACTATTTCGGACACAAATGGTAATTTTCGCTTGGAAATTCCTAAAAGCAGACAGGCGGACAGTATTTATTTTTCACATTTGGGATATGAACGGCAGGTAGTTGCCGTGGCGTATTTTCAAAAATACAATCCGGTAGCTATTGTACTGAAAAACAGTGATTTTAACCTTACGGAAGTAGTCGTATCATCACCGAAAATCCGCTTGAAAACCCTCAAAGGAAAAGGCATGCGGTTTCCGGGTGGGACGATTGCGTTTGAAGGATTTAAAGACATCGAACGAAGTATCGAAATAGGCGATTTTGTAACGCTGAAAAAAGAATGGATTGCCAGAGAATTTCATATCCAATGCTTGAAAAATAGGACGGAAAAAGCTATTGTGAGGCTCAATTTCTACGATGCCGCTGATAGAGATAACGTATTGCCGCTCACCGCCGAACCAATATACATCGAAATCCCGAAAACGGAAGAAAAAACAGATATTGTCATACCTATTCGCGTGTATTTGCCTGAAAGCACTGTTTGGATTGGCTTGGAACTCGTTGATGTCGGCTTAGACGGACACAGCCTGATAGAATTTCCGATTTCGATGTCGGGCGGATGGGAAAAAAAGATACCCATTTTGAGAAAATTCCGTTGGGATTTGGTATTTCGTTTGAAGTAAAAGGATATCAAATCAAGGACTGAAATTCGATTTTACATGCAACTCACGTTACCTATTCGGATAAAAAAGCATTTTATTTCAAACAAAACCAGCCGGAAATTACTCCGGCTGGTCTTGTAGAGGATACTCTGACTTAATTTTTATGGAAAAGTAACGGTCGCCGATTTACTTTCACAGCCTAACGAAACTTTGTAGGATTTTTCGGTAGGATAGAACATATAACCGCTATTTTGTTTTACATTTACGGTATATTCTTGTGCGTTTACTTTTTTGCTGACGGTAGTTTTTCCCTGCATTACAAACTTCTCGCTTCCGTAAGTTACGGTATACGGATTGCTTGATGTATTGTTAAATGTGATGGTTGCTTCAACATTTAGCGGAATAATATCCATGCGGTATGCTTTAGAAGCATCAATCGTACCGTTGCCTTTTACCCCACATAAATCGTAAGAATAGCTGTATGTTTTTGCTTCGAGGTTTTTGATAGTAACTTGATTTACTTGTCCATCTGTAGGTACATTATAGGTAACTCCGTTTACGACAACTGTTCCTCTAAGAGTTGTTTTTGAGTTGAATACTAATTCAAAAGAAAGATTTCCTGGTGTTGGTACTGGCGTAGACCCACCCGAAGATGACAATACGATTTCTTGCTCACAAGTGGTTGAAGAAACTTTTCCGTTAAGCATTTTTGGCAACATTCCGTCCATGTAGTTGAGATTATATAAAGCTCCCTCATTAACTATTATTTCTTTAGAGCTATTTGCCGGAACAGTTATAGCCTCAACTGTTTTTCCCATGAAGTTTCCCGAAACTTGAACATTTGTATTATTTTTTACTGTTACGGTAATCATTTTGGTGAGTGTAACTTCTGCATTTTTAGATGACGGAGAAACGATGGGTGTTTCGATGGTTACTTCGCAACTTTTTTCTCCGAAAACGTAATATTCTCTTTCTTCAAGCCCTTCAAAAGAAGCCTTTCCGTCAGCACCCGTAGTTACCTTTTTTACTACATTTCGGTCATTTACCAAATCATCGGCGGTTTTATACAATGACACCTCCACTCCGCTAACCGCTTGTTGTGCAGCATTTTTGACTGTTATCGCATACACAATGGCAGGTTTCGGAGGGATAACTGCTGTTGTTTTCTTGAAAGTCATTTTGTTGAAATGTGCGATATCCGCAGGGAATGTCAGAATGAGATTGTCCCCATTAACGGTGTACGGAACTTCTATTTTACTTCCGTTGACGGTAAGTGTCAGTTTAGTGGCATCTTTCGTGTACGGCAATGACAAATCTGTGCGAACACATTCTTTAGCCTGTTCGTCGTAATAGTATTCGGCTGCGGTGAGAGTGGTTGTCGTAAACGCGTAAATACTTTGTTTTGCACAATTTTGCACAGCAGCAACTTCTGCAGAAAGTTTTTCACTGCCTTTTTCAGCTTCGATGAGTTGCCAATTTCCTACGATAGAAACTTCCGTTGGGGTTGGCGTGGGTGTCGGGGTTGGTGTAGGTTCCGGTTCGGGAGTCGAACCACTGTCTTTACTACATCCTATAATGGCAACAAATGCCAGTAAAATAGTTGAAAATAGAATTTTTTTCATTGTGAAATTATATTTAGTTATTTTTTCTTAAAACTTAAAGCCTACGCCCAATTGCACGGCTGTATTTTTCATTTCT
>JAUNTM010000103.1 GCA_030538675.1 Capnocytophaga sp. | reverse complement strand
CAAATTTCCAAATTAATTTTTGTACTTTTGCCATTCCGATGGTTTTAGCATCGTCTTTTACAAATTAAATAATACCACACTAATGTCACGCATACTTACAGGAGTACAAAGTACAGGCACGCCGCACTTAGGGAATATACTTGGAGCTATTTTGCCCGCCATCCGGATGGCGCAACAGCCGGGGAATGATTCATTTTTATTCATTGCCGATATGCATTCGCTTACCCAAATAAAGGACGGCGAAGCGCTTCGTAACAATACATACAGCGTTGCGGCAACATGGCTTGCTTGCGGTCTTGATACGGACAATGTGGTGTTCTACCGTCAAAGTGATGTGCCGCAAACTACGGAATTGTCATGGTATTTGAGTTGTTATTTTCCGTACCAACGTCTTACTCTTGCCCATTCGTTTAAGGACAAAGCAGACCGTCTTGATGATGTCAATGCAGGACTTTTTACGTACCCAATGCTCATGGCAGCAGATATTTTGCTATATGATGCCGAAATAGTTCCCGTAGGGAAAGACCAATTGCAACACTTAGAAATCACGCGCGATGTAGCTTCACGTTTCAATCACCAGATGGGCGAAACTTTTGTGTTGCCACAAGCCAAAATTGAGGAAAACATAATGATTATTCCGGGTACAGACGGAGAGAAAATGAGTAAATCACGCAATAATTATATCAATATTTTCTTGCCGGAAAAACAGCTTCGCAAGCAAGTGATGAATATCCAAACGGATAGTACACCGCTCGAAGAACCCAAAAATCCTGATACTTGTAATGTTTTTGCCATATACAAATTGCTTGCCGATGCCACTCAAACCCAAACGATGCGTGATAATTACCTCGGTGGAAATTACGGTTACGGACATGCCAAACAGGCACTTTATGAGTTGATTTTAGAGAAATTTGCTACCGCGAGAGAAAAATATGATTATTATACGAATCATCTCGACGAACTTGAAAATATCCTTGTCGGAGGTGCTGAAAAAGCCCATAAAGTAGCCGACGAAGTCCTGAAAAGAACCCGAAAGAAGATTGGATATTAATACGCTTCGCAGTTTGATGGATTTCCTTCGGCAGCAGCGAGCTCGTGCGAACGCTTCGCTGTTTCTTACGACAGCCGTAAGCCGGAGGGAAATTAATCAAATGCCGAAGGCATCGAACAACATCAAACAACATCAAACTATTCCCTAATGCACACAGTAACAACAACATGGAAAGGCAATATGCTTTTCGAAAGTACCAATCCGGGCGGTAATCTACGTATCGATGCCGACCAAGAGAACGGTGGTAATAATGAAGGTTATCGTCCGAAAGCACTGATGCTCTCTGCTTTGGCAGGGTGTTCGGGGCTTGATGTGGCATCGCTTATCAAAAAAATGAAACTCGAAGTGGAGGATTTCAAAATAGAAACGGTTGGCAAACTTACGGACGAACATCCCAAAACGTATCATCATGTAACTGTCGAATATCACTTTTACGGAAAAAATCTTAATGAAGAAAAACTGCAACGAGCCGTTGATCTTTCTATCGAAAAATATTGCGGTGTGATGGAAATGTTCCGCAAATTCGCTACGCTTGACATCAATACATTTTTTCATCAATCGTAATCGTATCGTATGGAATACCGATGGATTGAAAAGCAACTTCCTGACCCTCAAGCGGTAGAGCGATTGCAGAAGTCGCTCAACGTAAGTGCTGTAATAGCGACACTTCTCATCCAGCGAGGAGTGCATGATTATGAGGAGGCTTTTCGTTTTTTTCGTCCGTCACTCAAGCAGTTGCACGACCCTTTCTTGATGAAAGACATGGACAAAGCCGTCCGGCGGATAGAACAAGCAATTGCTTCGGATGAAAAAATTCTTGTGTACGGCGATTATGATGTCGATGGGACTACTGCCGTATCGCTTATGTATTTGTTTTTGAAGGAACTTTATCCGCATGTCGAAACGTATATTCCTGACCGCTATGCGGAAGGCTACGGAGTGTCATACCAAGGGATTGATTTCGCTTCGCAACACGGATTTTCATTGGTAATAGCATTGGATTGTGGCATCAAAGCGATTGATAAAATAGCATACGCGGCTACGCTAGGCATTGATTTCATCGTGTGCGACCACCACCGCCCTTCAGACGAATTGCCCAAAGCGGTAGCGGTACTCAATGCCAAGCGAACCGATTGCGAATATCCGTACAAAGAGTTATGCGGGTGTGGTGTCGGTTTTAAGTTGATACATGCGATTGTGCAAAAACGAAATTGGGATATTGATTTGATTTACAAATATTTAGATTTCGTTTCGGTGGCGATTGCCGCTGATATAGTTCCTATGACGGGCGAAAACCGCATCATGATGCACTACGGGTTGAGGGTGCTCAATGAGGCACCTTCGGTGGGGCTTCAAGCTTTGCTGGGTTCGGAAAAAAATACACCGGTTACGGTTACTGATGTCGTCTTCGGGGTAGCCCCCCGCATCAATGCTGCAGGACGAATGGAACACGGGCTTTTCGCAGTAAACCTTTTGACGGAAAAAGATAGCGTGTCTGCAAGATTAAAAGCCAAAGAAATAGAGGAATTTAACAATTCCCGCAAGGAATATGATAGTTCTATCACGCAAGAAGCATTGTTGCAAATCGAGAAAAAAGGCGAGCAAAACAATGCTTCGACCGTAGTGTTCAATCCTGATTGGCACAAAGGCGTTATCGGGATTGTAGCATCGAGACTTATCGAAACGTATTATCGCCCGACCTTGGTTTTTACGCAAAGCGGCGAAAAATATGCAGCTTCGGCACGCTCGGTAAAGGGTTTTGACGTGTATGAGGCATTGGAAAAATGTTCGGAATATATTGAGCAATTCGGCGGACACAAATATGCCGCAGGGCTGACGGTTGCCCCTGAAAATTTTTCTGTTTTCAAAAATAAATTTGAAGAAGTAGTCGCCGAAACATTGTCATCTGATTTGCAAATTCCTCAAATACAGATAGATGCTTGCTTACCACTTGAGGCAATTCGTCCGAATATGTGGAATCTAATCAAACAATTTGAGCCTTTTGGACCACAAAATCTATCACCTGTTTTTTTGGCAAAAAATGTGGTGGATAGCGGTCATGCTAAGTGTATAGGGTTGGATAACAAGCACTTGCGGATGTTTCTCAGAGATGCCGGCGGAAAACAATATTTTCCCGCAATTGCATTTGGTTTGGCTGGCAAAAAACATCTTGTGTCTTCCGAAAAACCGTTTGACATCGCCTATTCCATAGAAGAAAACCACTGGAACGGAAAAATGTCTTTACAGTTGAAAATCAGAGATATACGCGTTAGTCAATAAGGTTTTAGCCACGCTCTTTCATAATTTGTTCGTAAGCCAATTGCACTTGTTTGAACTTTTCTTCAGCCCCTTTTTTGATGGCTTCATCTTGTGTGATTACTTTATCGGGGTGGTATTTTTTCGCCATGTCGCGGTACGCTTTTTTCACTTCGGCATCGGTGGCGGTACGGTCGATTTCCAGGATAGTGTATGCGTCAGCCGACCTTGATTGGCTTTGTACGAACATCGCTTTGATGCTCGCAAAATCATTCGGAAAAACAGCAAAATAATTTGCAATTTCCTCTATTTGGCGTACTTCTGATTCGCTTACACTGCCGTCGGCTTGTGCGATGCCAAAAAGAAAATGCAATATCTGCAAACGCACTTCGTAGTTGGTTCGGATACGCAAATAGTAGGCAATACGCCCGGCAGAAATTTCTTTTCCTTTGACCAATTCATTGAATTTTCGGAAAACCGCATTAGCCCGCTCCCGCCCATACATACGAACGAATTGGTTGCGGACAAAATCCAATTCCGCCTGACTTACTTGACCGTTGGCTCGGATGACAACCGAACACAATGACAATAAATGCAATTCAAAATCGCCTTGCGATACCGCTTCGGGTCTTGGTTGTCCGTTCGGGATTTGAAATGCGCCACCTTTGCGCATCGCATCGAATGCCATTCCTATCATATATCCTGCAATCGCTCCCGGAAGTCTGTATATCAAAAAGCCTAATACGGCAAAAATCCACTTCATCTAAAAAATAAATTATTTGGCAAAGATAAGGAATTTGAAAAATATTAGTACAGGGAATTATCCAAATACTCGCTTGCTTCGAGAGTAAAGTCGATGATGCGTTGGATATACAAGTCGATTTTTGGATTGGTAACATTGAAAAGTAATACCACAACGACCTGTTCCTGCGGATAGCAGTAAAACCATGCATAGCCGCCGATACCGTTGCCGATATGCCCGTAATAATGCCGCCCATTCCAATCCCTGCTTACTTGCCACCCGATTCCGTATCCTGTATCCCGTTCATCATCAGTGCATTGCATAGATAGCATCTCGCTTTGGATCGCTTGCGGCAAAAAATCATGGCAGAGCATGGCATTTCCCAATTTGGCAATATCATCGGAGGTGGAAAGATAGCCGCCACCTGCGAGTTTGTAATAATTATTGACTTCGGTGGCGTGGGAAAACCCTTTTTTTCCCGAAGAATACGCAACCGCTTGTTGTGGCAGTTGTATGCCGTGGTCGGGGAAAGTCTGGTGCATTTGTAGCGGTGTCAATACATTGTCCAGGACGATATTTTCAAAAGGCATTTCGGCAGCATTTTGCATTGCCAATGATACGAGATTCCAATTGAAACTGTTGTACGAATAGCGGGTTCCGGGAGCAAATTCGAGAGGGTCTCTGGCAAACATTTGTACGCCTTCTTCGATGCTCAGAGGTTTGTTGCTGAACATCTCCCTGCCCCGATAACCACGGATGCCCGCCAAGTGTCCGCCGAGTTGTTTGATAGTGAAATCAAACGGTTTTCGGGGGAAATCGGGTACGTAATCATACAATGATTTGTGCCAATCAATATACTCAAGTTCTTGCATTTTGGCAAGAGCGACTGCCGATATAGGTTTGGACACACTTGCGATACGGAACAATGTTTTGGTCGGGTTAATAGGCGTATTGTGTTCAATATCAGCTTTTCCGTAGCCTTCTTGCCATACCGTATGCCCGTTTTTGGTTACTGTAACCGATACGCCCGGCGTCAGCTTGTTGTTTATCAGATAGCGGATGATTTTTTCAGCTTCGCGTTTTCCTTCATCGAACGAACGTATTTCGGTAGGATTTTTTTTAAAAATATCCAAGTTGGTGGATTTGTTTTGAGAAAACAACGATTGAAAATAAGTAACTATGGAAGCAAACAAAACGATGTATTTTAGGTTCATTTTTTCATGGCGTGATATTGCCACAAAAGTAGTAATTTGATGTGAAAAATATCGATTTGCAAAGACTGTTAATGATAATAGTTTGTTAATTTTTAGCGTTGGTAAAATTATTATTTACCTGTTCATTTTCAATATCTTGGATGATTTTCTTTTTGAGAAGCGTATGTGTATAATCTTTGGCTTCGGCGTAAGATACGGCATATTTACGACAGATGTTGTGGTATTTTTCAGGGAATGTAGAAAGAAGAGAATCGTAATAACGGTTGAGCTCGGCATCGTCGGGCATGTCAAATTCCAATTTCAATTGAAACCGCCGTACCAACGCAAAGTCAATAAAATCAATATGATTTGTAGCGCATATCAATAGACAATCTTTCGGGAAATAATCGAATAATTGTAGGATGGTATTGACCAATCGCCGCATTTCGCCTACATCTTTTTCGTCATCCGAACGGCTTTTGCCGATTTGGTCAAATTCATCGAGAAACAACACCGCTTTTTCGCGTTGCGCTTTGTCAAACACGGCTTTAAGGTTTTTGGAAGTTTCACCGATACGCGAATTGATGAGCGTGCTGAGGTTGAGGATGAAAATAGGCTTTTTGAGCAGTTGGGCAATGGCTTTGGCAGTGGTAGTTTTGCCGCATCCTGAGGCGCCGTAGAAGAGTATTTTGTGGTTGGCATGAAGCCCGAAAGTCGCTAATTGCGGGCTGTAGCGAAATTCTTTGACGAGCTGTTGTAATGTATTTTTATTTTCGTCTGACAAAAAAACAGACTCCAATGCTATATTCTCTTGGTCTTGTATGATAAAGTCGGTGGTGAGCATGGTATTTGCAATTTAATAAAAAAATGAAAGCCTTTTGAGCTTCCATTTTTTTGTGTTTAGTGAATTTGTTTCCCGTTAAAACATTGAAAATTAATTCAATACAGCTTTTACTTTGTCGGCAGCTTCTTGGAACATGATGGCAGAATGTACCGCCAATCCCGAATTGTCGATGATTTCTTTAGCGATTTCGGCATTCGTTCCTTGCAGCCGCACGATGATAGGCACTTTGATGTCGCCTCCCATATTTTTGTAAGCATCTACAATCCCTTGTGCTACACGGTCGCAACGAACGATTCCTCCAAAGATATTGACCAAAATAGCTTTTACATTCGGGTCTTTGAGGATGATACGGAATGCTGTTTCCACACGTTTGGCATCGGCAGTACCTCCTACATCAAGGAAGTTGGCAGGCGAGCCACCGGCCTGTTTTATCAAATCCATAGTAGCCATTGCCAACCCCGCTCCGTTGACCATGCAGCCTACATTTCCGTCGAGGGCTACATAGTTGAGTCCCACGGCTTTGGCTTCTACTTCTATAGGATTTTCTTCGCGAATGTCACGCATTTCAGTATATTGCCGATGGCGGTAGAGGGCGTTGTCATCAAGGGTTACTTTGGCATCAACTGCGAGTATTTTGTTATCCGAAGTTTTCAACACCGGATTGATTTCAAACAGGCTGGCATCCGCTTCCACATAGGCTTTGTAGAGGGCGGTAACGAATTTGACCATGTCTTTGAAAGCCTCGCCCGAAAGCCCCAAATTGAAAGCTACACGGCGTGCCTGGAACGGCAACAAACCTACCGACGGGTCGATTTCTTCCGTAAATATAAGGTGTGGCGTCTGTTCGGCTACGGTCTCGATGTCCATACCGCCTTCGGTCGAATACATAATCATGTTCTTTCCTTTGGCACGGTCGAGCAATACCGAAACGTAGAATTCGGACGGTTCGCTTTCGCCCGGATAGTATACATCTTCAGCGATGAGCACTTGATGCACTTTTTTGCCTTCAGGCGGCGTTTGCGGCGTGATGAGGTTCATCCCGATGATTTGTTCGGCAATAGGCTCAACGTCTTGCAATCCTTTGGCGAGCTTGACACCGCCGCCTTTGCCACGGCCGCCCGCATGGATTTGTGCTTTGACTACATACCATTTTGTGCCTGTTTCGGTAGTAAGCTGTTTTGCTGCTTCTACGGCTTCTTTGGGACTTTGTGCAACGATACCGCGCTGGACACGCACGCCAAAACTCGAAAGAATTTCTTTTCCTTGATATTCGTGTAAATTCATTTATTGTTTTTTTTAGATTATATCTCGCTGAGAGTTTTTTTGTTTTTAAATTAGTTTACTGTAAAAATACATCGCGCTGCAGACCGTTTTGGAAGCACCACAGCGATGAATATACAAATATAGAAAACTATTTGAAAAGAAATGATTTTTCATAAAAAGTTTTTTTTTCAATTTTACAAATCGTAATCGAAGTCGTAATTTATCTTTGAAAAATTGAATTAGGTATTTAGTTAATAATTTGTCTATAGGTCATCGGAGAAACCGGAATCATTCGTCGCATCAGGTTTTCAAAAATACCCTCTTTCATTAGATGCCTGTTGAACCGGTAGCAATATTCGTCCAAGTAAGATTGAAGATATTTGGCATGTCCGTGAGTTGTGCGAAGCCAACTCTTTATCCCCATAATAATGCGGTGCATCCTATCAAAATTTTCCCCCTTCTTTTCTGTTTTCAGGTTCGCCACTTCCTTTTCTAAACTGCGATAACTTGAGAAGGCATCTGTCTTTATGTTTGCCTCCGGAGATATTGTCTGCGCTATAAATTCTTTCAAATTCTTCTTGGCGGACTTTTCAATCTCTTTGGCATAAATCCGTTTAACGTCCTTTTTTCCCTTCTCAATGGAGATGACCACCAACCACGAATTCATCCACCTCTACACCGCCCAATCTAATATTTCATGCAACTTTCATCATCGGGAAATTGACGCTGGAACTCGAAAATCGAAAGATTTTGGAACTTTACTTCCATAAAAGTATTTGTCTTTACAGCAAAAATAGGGATTTTTTGTTATTTAGCAAATGCCTAATTCAAATAAAAAAAATACAGACTGCCGGTAAAGACAGTCTGTACTTTTAAAAACAAAATAGGGATATTTTGTTACCGCCACTCCAATCTATGTTTGTCCGCGGGTAGGTTTGTTTCAATTTCGATTTGCACG
>JAUNTM010000102.1 GCA_030538675.1 Capnocytophaga sp. | reverse complement strand
AATTTGGAAATTGATAATTTTGAGTAAGTCATTTTCAAATCTTCAAATTTTCACATTTCCAAATTCATTAAAACTTTCCTTGATAAAACTCAAGCAGTTGTGTGTACAACGCCGCCATATATTTGTTTTGCAAATACGTTTGTTCCGCGTTGAGATAGGTGTTTCGGCTTACGGAAAGCTCGGTATTGGTCAGGTTGCCAAACTCGTATTTTTTAGAAGCGAGTTCGTAGGCAAGTTTGGCATTGTCGCGGGCGGTTTGTGAAGCTGCTTGTTGTGCCTGTCTTGTGGTGGCGTTTTGCCAAGCGGTTTCTATTTTTGCGTAAAGCGTTTTCTGAGCCTGAATACGGTCTAACTCATTTTGCGAAAGCGAAAGTTTGGCAAGTTTCACATTATTTTTATTTTGAAATTTCGAAAAAATCGGAATGCTGAGCGTGAGCCCGACCGTTTGTCCGAAATTATTATCGAGTTGCGTTTTGTAATTATAATCGGTCAAGCTCGAAAATCCCGTATTCAATCCTGCCGAAAGCGATAACGAAGGCAAATATCCCGCTTTGGCGATTTGGATGTCTTTTTCCAAAATATCGTTTTGAACGTCGTATATTTTCAAATCGGGCAGATGCGAAACGGCTTCCTGATAAACTTCTTCTTTGCCGGGAATTATTGCTGTAAAATTATCCGCATCGGGGATTTCTATTTCAAAAGAAGTCGAAGGTTCAAGTTCCAGCAATTGTTTGAGAACCAATATCTGAGCGTCATATTGGTTGCGTGCCGAAACTATATTATATTGATTGTTGGCGTATTGCGTTTCCATTTCGGCAAGGTCAAGTTTTGCGATGGCACCATTGTCATACCGTTTGCGTGCCTGTGCAAGTTCCGCTTCCGATGAGGCAGCGGTATTCTCGGCAACGGCAATGGCTTCGTATTGGAAAAGTGCCTGCAAATAAGCTTCAAGAACGCTCAAGCGGATGTTATTTTGAGCCTCTTGCACGTACAATTCGTTTTGCTCTAAAGCGAGCTGGCTGCGCCCAATCCTGAGATTGAGTTCGTTGCCGCTGTACAAAGCGACCGAAGCATTGACACCGAAGCTGTTGGTAAAAGCCGTTTGGCTGATACGTTCGTTAGAGATTTGGTTGATAACCGAGCCGTTATTCATATTGCCCGAAACACTTGCGTTGACATTGGGCAGGCGGTTGCTTTTCGCCTGATGGAGATTGACGGTAGCCGTTTCGCGGTTGAGTTCCGTTTTTTTAACATTTATATTGTTTTCGATAGCGTAATTGATACAATCGTCAAGCGACCACCGTACCCGTTCTTGGGCAAAACCGGTGAAGCAAACCATCAAAATGACGATGAATACTGTTATTCTCATATTGTGGGGATTTTGTTTTTATTTTCAAAAGAAATCGTTGTGAAAAAATCCCTGACCGTATCTTCCGATTTTACACATCGGAAGATGTTGGCTTTTAGGGATATGTTACATTAAACTAATTCAAAAATGATAGGACAAAGGTCGATAATAAAGCATTTGCTGCAAAAAACAATATACCAAAAGCAGCATTTTATCGACCAAAAACCTGTTTTTATCGATGAAAACAATCTCCTGCATCCGTTTGTATTGCCTAAAAATCAATATTTAAGCCATTTCCATATTTCTTTGTACGTTGGTTTTTTGCCGTACATCAATATCCCGATGCGGTATATTTTGGCAGCGATGGCGATACACAAAAAGAACGTAGCATAAAGCAATCCCGCCGAAAGTAAAATTTCCCACCAAGCTACACCGAACGGAATCCGCATCAGCATCACTACCGGCGACGTAAACGGAATATATGAGAAAATTACCGAAATCGTGCCGTGTGGCTCTTCGATTACCGTAAAAAATCCGATATAAACCGCCAACATCAACGGCATCATTATCGGAAATAAAAATTGTTGCGTATCCGTTTCGTTATCCACCGCCGCTCCTACTGCCGCATAGAGCGAACTGTACAAAAAATACCCTCCCGTAAAGAAAATCAAAAAGGAAACGAACATCGTCATGAACGGAAAATGAAAAAATTCTACTAAAAGCTCCGAAATATAGTGCCCCGAACCGCTTGCTTGGGCGAGTACGGCCTCGTTGGGCGATGAGGGGCTGATGCCCAAAATGGACGTTACCACCGTCATCAAAATCCCGCCGAAAATCATCCAAATAAGAAATTGTGTAACTCCGGCGAAAGTCGTTCCCAATATTTTCCCGAGCATCAGCTCAAAGGGTTTTACCGACGATACGATGATTTCGATAATACGGTTCGTCTTCTCTTCGATGACGCTCCGCATAATCATATTGCCGTAAATGATGATAAACATAAATATCAGATACCCAGCCGCACCGCCAAACATCAGCTTCACGATGCTCCCCAATTCGGTAGATTTCTGTCCCGTAAAATTTTCAAGCGAAAGATCAACCCTGACTTTTGCGGCTTTGATTTGAGCGTTGTCAATGCCTTTTTCTGTTAAGTTTTTCTGAAAAATTTGATCTTCCAGTTTCTCTGACAATTGCTTGCTGAGCTGTATGGTAGGCGGTTCATCGCTGAAAAATTCTATTTTTTTATACCAATCTTCCGAAGTCGCGGGTGGAATATACAGCAGTCCGTAGCTTCCTTGGCTCAAAACATTGGCTTTGGCTTCTGCCACCGACTGCCCGTTGTTGTCCAGATACTCAAAAGTCAGCGTAGGTGTATTTTTAAAAGTATCGTTAAAAATGCCACTTTCGTCCAAAATGGTTATTTTTTTGACACTACTTTTGCTGTTGAGTTGCGTAAGATACACGATAACAACCCCGAAAAGCACCATCAAAATCGGGCTTACGAACGTCATTATAACAAATGATTTGTTGCGTACTTTATTGAGAAATTCTCTTTTTATAATAATGCCTAAATGTTTCATTTTGTATTTTTTGAGATAAAAAAATTACGAATTTTTGACCGCATTGATAAAAATATCATTCGCCGAAGGGATCACTTCCACAAAATGAGTAACTTCACCTTGGGCAGACAAATATCGCAACAGTTCGTTGGTGGATTGTTGTTCTTTCTTCTGTAAGATAATTTTCAAATCATCGTAAAGGCTATCAAATTGTGTTTGTTTTACATCGAACTGCTCTTTGAGTTCGCCCAATAACGCATTTTTGTCATTTGATTTGATACCGATTTCAAACGTATTGTTACGGTATTGCCGCTTGATGTCGATAAGTTTTCCGTCGAGGACTTTTCTGGATTGATGAATCAGTGCGATGTGGTCGCAAAGCTCTTCCACCGATTCCATTCGGTGGGTCGAAAAAATGATGGTCGCTCCTTTTTCCCGCAAATAAAGAATTTCATCTTTGATAATATTGGCATTGATAGGGTCAAATCCGCTGAAAGGTTCGTCAAAAATCAACAATTTGGGTTCGTGAAGCACCGTAACCATAAATTGTATTTTTTGAGCCATCCCTTTGGAAAGTTCCTGTACTTTTTTGTTCCACCAATCGCCGATTTCGAGGCGTTCAAACCAGAATTTGAGGCGTTCGCGTGCTTGCGATTTTGAAAGTCCTTTGAGTTGCGCAAGGTACATCGCCTGCTCGCCGACTTTCATATTCTTGTACAATCCGCGTTCTTCGGGCAGATAGCCAATCTGAGAGATATGCTTGGCTTGCAGGGGTTCGCCGTCAAAAAAAACGTGCCCCTTATCGGGAAACGTGATTTGGTTGATGATGCGGATAAGCGTGGTTTTTCCGGCACCATTGGGACCTAACAACCCGAAAATACTCCCTTTCGGGATTTGTATCGACACATCGGTCAGGGCAGTATGACTGCCAAATTGCTTATAAATATGTCCCGCAGTAAGTAGATTGTCCATTCAAAATATAGTTTTACTGGTTTTCTTAATTAGTCTTTGCAGGTTCGATGACCGTTCCTTTTTTACCAAAAATCTTATGGATTAATTCTTTAAACGTATTAAAATCAACCGTATAAGCCACCCCAAAACCCTGCGTATACCCGATGCGGTCGGCGAGGTATTGTTGCCACTCGTTTTCTCTGTTGAATATTTTGGCGGTCAGGCTTCCGTCTTCCGTGAGCTTGAGCTGCACTTCCACATCGCCTGCCACGGCAGTACGGCTCACGCCCCCCACGGGAATGCCCACTTTGGCATTGATGTTCACCCAATCGTTCACTTGCGTGGAAACGGTAAATCCAAGGCGGTCGCTGTTTTCGAGATCACTGGTCGTATCGGTAATCCCCGCTTCGTATGACACGCCGAGATTGAGTTTGTTATCTTCGTCAGAAAGAATGGAATTGAACAATCCGGCGGCGGTTTCAAAGAGGTTATATGCCACGATACGGCTGTCGGCATTGCGTTCGCTCATAAACGAGCCTTGTGCCAAGAGCGAAAATGCCTGTAACTGCTTGCGGTCTTGGTCTTCAAGACGGTAATTGAGTTCGGATACCAACCCCGGATTACTGTCGGGAAAATTGATATCGAACAGCGTTTCGGGCTTCATCAATTCGCCTTCGAGCTTGATCACCACTTGGGTCGGAATTTTGCGGTTGTACTGTGATGATTCCAACAAAACGGACGGGTTGGCATTGAGCGTATAAGCGGCTTGCAGATTGCGAAGCGTAGCTTTGAGCGGGTCGCCACCCCACGAAATCGACCCTCCCGGAAGCACCGTAAACCGCTTGTCGATAATATTCTCGTATTTGAAATTATAATAACCCGAATAGGTAATAAAGTCGCCCCACATATTGAATTTTCCATTGGTATTGATTTCGATGAGCAAGGTACCTTCGCCCCGTCCTACGAGGTTGCTCCCCGTTTTTTGGTCGATGATAATTTCGACTTCCGCCACCGGCAAAATATTCAGCTCGAAGTTGAGTTCCAATCCTTTAACAGATTGTAGTGTACGTTCTATTTGTACGTGTTTTTCATTTTTCTCGATAAATGTAATGAACGAATCATCGCCGATACTTTCGGTATCGCTCAGCGGAATTTTGAATTTCGTACCATCGGCAGTAACGGCATCTACGGCGATAACGAGTTCGTCAATCGCTCCTTTGATAGTTGCATCACCATTAATAAAACCTGTTCCGTAAAAAAGAGCGTCATCAGCATACGGCGTGTTAAGCACCAGAAAGCGCTTGTTGTTCGTGTTGAGCGAAAGGTCTAAAAACCAATCTGCCAGCTTGTTGTGCCGGATATTTCCGTTGAGCGAAGCCTGCGTTTTGTACGCGGTATCGGTCAGTGTCCAGTTTTTGATTTCAAACGTTTGGTTACTGACGATGATTTCCGCATCGGGTTGCAGGTCTACATTTACTTTCAGATAATCGATGCCCAATCCGCCCTCGGCGATAGAAAGTTTTCCGTCCATTTGCGGATTGTCAAGGCTTCCTTCTATCTTGATGTCGCCCGAAACCCAGCCCCGCAAATCGTACATCACGCCTTCAAGGAACGGATTGAACGGACTGAGGTTGAACCGCCCGAAATGAGCATTGAGGTCGAGCAGCATTCCTTGCTTTTTATCCAAATTGACATCGCCGGCGAGCCGAAATCCGGGCGCTTTTCCGTTGATAAAATGAGCGTTGACCTTGAATGCCGAGAGGTCGTTATTGCCGTACACGCTCATTTCCAAATCACCGTAATCGTAGCCGTTCAAGCGGAAATAACGGATAAATACATCCGATGACGGATAGTACAGGTTATCCCGCTGCAACAGCGAAAGGTGTCCGTTAATCGTGCCTTTGAGGTCGAGCCCTGCGATGGACGGCGTGATTTTGTCAAGCGATACATTGTTGGCGACCACGTGCAGGTTTTTGTAATTGCTCCCCGAAAATACACCGTTGAGACTCAAATATTGCTTTTGGTGCGACAATCGGAAATTATCAACCGAAATCGTATCAGCGGTACGGCTTATCACGATTTTATTATTCGTATCCTCATTATCACGGTTGATAAACCATTGGTTGCCTTTGAAATTGAAACTTGATTTTTTCAGCCCGATGATGGATTCCTGTCTTTCGTTGAGCGTGTGGTAAAAATTAAGTTCGTAAGAATCCTCTTTCTGCTCGCCGCCTTTAAACTCCGTACGGAAGAAAAGCGTGTCTTTAATCGTCGTGTTGATGAGGTTAAAATCGCTTATCGCATACATTCCCAAATCGGCTTTGTCAATTTCAAAAAACGTATTGTACAACGGATTTTTGTTGTCAATCGCCAGATTTACTTTGTCAATTTCATAATCAAAAGCGTTGATTTCCGGTGATTTGAACTGCATTTTAAAACTTCCGTCATCGGCTACGATGCTTCCTTTGAGCGTGGTATTGTCCGCCAATTGCAGTTTCGGCACGAAGATTTCCACGATTTTGCTGTTTATCTGAAAATCAAAGTTAATGTACTGATTTTCACTAATTTTGTACGGATTGTAATTCGCATAAATGCTCCCGAAAGCATTTTGGAATATTTTTTTGGTTTCTGCCATTTTGAAAACGCCATTTACGTTTCCGTTAATGATATCGGGCGAATTAATGCTGATTTTCCGCAATCCGCCATCAAAATTCTGAGCCGTTACCTCAAAATCTTTGAAGAAAAACGTGTCTTGCGTATTCGTATATTGCGTATTTTTAAAACTGATGTTGCCCGCAATGTCATCTAGCGAATTTCCTTCGATATCAATAAGAATTTTGCCTTTGAGCCTTGAGATACTGTCCAATTCAAGAAAATGAAGGGCATAAAAATCAAGGTTTTCAATATCGGCTTCAAAGTCAAATTTGGAATTTTCTTTCGAAAAATCGGCAAGACCGCTGAACGTGAATTTGGCATTGGGGTCATTGGTTTTGATATCGCCATTGAACACTTGGTTCTCAAAATCGCCGGCAAAATTGATGTTTTTGTACGAATAATCGTTGTAATGAACAGCGTGGATGTCGCCCGAAGCATACGTCCGCATTGATTTCAGCGTGAAACCCTGTCCGTTCACGGTAATATCGGCAGTAATTCCGCCTAAGCTACTCTCGTCCAGTAATTTGCCGAGCGGAAAATTATGCGTTGAAACCATGCCCCGATATTGCGTATGGTCGAGATTTTCAAGATTGTCCATGAAGCCCGCCACGTGCGCCGAAGCATTTCCGAACGCCAATTCCATATCGGTTTCAAGCGATACGGTTGAGTAATGAAACGTGCCGTGAGCGTTGAAAATACCGAGTTGCTGTATGATGTCAGGGATATTTTCGCCCAAAACCGACGGCATCAAGTACGCAAGGTCGTTGTATATGGACGTGAAATTAACCACATCGCCTTGAACCTCAATATTTTGGTTTTCTTTAAACAGATTTTTGAAGTGAAACCGCCCGTCAATCAGCGTATTCTGGTAATTGATGATGCCTTGCGTTACCGAAAAATCATTCAATGGTCCTTTCATTATCAAATCCGTAACGTTGAGCGTTTTTTCGTTGGCAAATCCGTCATAAAAAGTATTAAGGTCTTCGGTGGCGAGTGTCGCTTTCGATAGCGAAATATCAAACGATACATTGTTCAGAAAATCGGCCATGCTACCATTCTTCGGATAGAATTTGATGTCGCCTTGCAACTCTGATTTTTCGGTTTTTATGTGGCTGTTCCCGGCACTGAGCAAGCTGTCCGTATAGCGGAATTGGGTTTCCATTTGCGTGAGTTGCAGCTTTTTATCCATCAAAAAATGACCGTTTTTCACTTCAAGCGAAATATCGGAACCGTGTATCTCAAAGGCTTCCACAAGCGTATTGATGTGGGCAGCCTCAAACGTGAGCGGTACTTCGTTATTATCGTCAATGACACGGAAAAAACTGTCTCTCAACTTAATACTTTTGGCTTTCATGATAAAAGGAATGTCGCTTGGCGGTTTGCCGGAGTCAAATTTCCCAATGAAAGCATCTAAATTGGATAGCGTATCGCCTTTGTGTGTCCGCATGTTCAGCACCAAGCTATCGCCCTCAATACCACCAAAATACAGATTTCCATTGACAAGTTGCCCGAAATTCAAAATAGAGGTTTTGAGCGATTTGGCAGAAATCAGCGTATCATTCGCATCATCATTGATAAGTATTTTTTTGACATTCACTTTTCCGTTGACCTGCAAGTGGATACGTTCAATATTGATGCCGATACCGTAACTTTTGTTCAGATACGCTACAACCTGCTTGGCAATGACGGTCTGCGTAACGGGAAGCGAAAGCATCACGGCACTAATCCCTATGAATAAGGCAGTTATCCACAGAATTCGGAATACTATTTTTTTTAATCGGTTGATAGTTTCTTTATTTTTTGTTTGAGT
>JAUNTM010000101.1 GCA_030538675.1 Capnocytophaga sp. | reverse complement strand
AATTGCAAAATTTCCAAATTAAACATAGCAAGAGTAAGCAAATCATTTTCAAATTTTCAAATTGCCAAATTAGATTACTCTTACGGTGGTTAATTGCAAAATTTCCAAATTAAACATAGCAAGAGTAAGCAAATCATTTTCAAATTGCCAAATTTTCAAATTGTCTTATTGCCAAATTGTCTACTCTTCCTCCCGTTGCCCCATCAGCATCAGGTAGGCTTTGAGGAATTCGTCGATACCGCCGTCCATTACGCTGTCCACATCGGTGGATTCGTAGGCGGTGCGGACATCTTTGACCAATTTGTAAGGATGCATCACATAGTTGCGGATTTGCGACCCCCATTCGATTTTCATTTTTCCGGCTTCGATTTCATCGCGTTTGGCTTGGCGTTTTTTAAGTTCGATTTCGTACAACTGCGATTTGAGAAGCTGCATTGCTTTGTTCTTATTGTCAAGCTGGCTGCGGGTTTCCGAGTTTTCGATGATGATGCCCGTAGGGTGGTGTCGTAGGCGGACGGCGGTTTCCACTTTGTTCACATTTTGTCCGCCTGCACCGCTGGAACGCATTGTTTCAAAAGTAATATCGGCAGGGTTGATGTCGATTTCAATCGTGTCATCGGCAAGCGGATACACGTACACGGACACGAACGAAGTGTGCCGCTTGGCATTGCTGTCAAAAGGCGAAATCCGCACCAAACGATGCACTCCGTTTTCTCCTTTGAGGTAACCGAATGCATATTCGCCGTCAATTTCGATGGTTACGGTTTTTACGCCAGCCACATCGCCTTCTTGGAAATTGAGCGTTTTGAGGCTGTATTTCTGCTTGTTGCTCCACATGGTGTACATCCGCAGGAGCATCGAAGCCCAGTCGCAACTCTCCGTACCGCCTGCTCCTGCCGTAATCTGAAGGACGGCACTCATACTGTCGCCCTCGTCCGAAAGCATATTGCGGAACTCCAAGGCTTCTATTATTTGCAAGGCTTTGGCAAATTGAGTATCGACCTCATCGTCAGAGGCTTCTCCCTCTTTGCTGAATTCGTACAGCACTTCCAAATCGGCTATTTCGGCTTCGGCTTCTTCGTAATCTTGCACCCATTTTTTCTTGCTGCGAAGCTCTTTCATTATTTTTTCGGCTTCGCGGGCATTATCCCAAAAATTGGGGGCAAACGTTTTTTCTTCTTCGTTGGAAATTTCGATGCGTTTGGCATCTACGTCAAAGATACCTCCTTAACGCACCAAGGCGATTCACTAAGTCTTTGACCAAATCGTAATTAATCATATTGTTTTTTTATAATGTCGGCAAATATATTATTTTTTTTCGATACACCATTTATTTTAGCCTATCGGTTGAAAAACAAAGCTTTTCTCCCGCTACAAAAAGCGGCGAATCAATATTATTGGTGTACAATCCGCCAGTTCCCAAGCCTTGCGGCATCCCGCTGGCGAGCGTATATGTCCATTGGGCGATGGCGTTCAGCCCGATATTGCTTTCCAAAGCGCTCGTTACCCACCAGCCGATTTGCCGTTTTTCCGCTAAGGCAATCCATGCTTCTGATGCTTTATAACCTCCTAATAATGAAGGCTTTAATATAATATATTGTGGACGAATACTATCCAAAAGTTCATTTTGTAGAGCCCAATCGTTTATCCCGATAAGTTCCTCGTCAAGAGCAATGGGCAGAGGCGTACGTCTGCACAATTTTGCCATAGCTTCCCATTGTCCTGCTTTTATCGGCTGTTCGATGGAATGTAATTGTAATGATGCTAATTTTTCTAACTTTGTCAACGCCTCTTCCGCTGAAAAAGCTCCGTTGGCATCTACTCTTATTTCAATAGCATCAACAGAAAATTCATTACGTAAATTTTTCAGAATTTCAAATTCACTATCAAAATCAATTGCTCCGATTTTCATTTTGATGCAACGGAAACCTTGTTGTAGTTTTTCTTTTATTTGCGATTTCATAAACTGGGGGCTGCCCATCCACACAAGCCCGTTGATAGGAATATTGTCTTTTCCTTTTGTAAAATCCGAAGGGAAAATTTCCCAACTATTAGTTACCGAAAGCGAGCGAAAAGCCTGTTCTACTCCAAATCTAATCGATGGAAAATCAATAAGTTCTAAAAGTAAAGCTTCTTCTCCCAGATGAATGTTGTCGCACGTCCATTGCAGTTTTTGTTCGTAATCGGGGCGGTCGTCAAAGCTCAGTGAGCGAAGCAGTCCGCACTCTCCTAATCCTTTGCGTTCTCCGTCTTCAATGCTGATAAAAAACGTTTCTTTTTCTGTGAGAATGCCCCTTGATGTTCCTGACGGACGTTTGAATTTTAAGATGAATTTTTGATACGATGCCTTCATCACTCATCAATTTAATTTATAATTTATCTGTTGTTTTTTTATATTCTTAAGAAATTCGTCAGAAATATCAACTTTTACTTTCTGCGCATTCATCTCCACGTACATCGTATTGTCATCTGTTTGATTTATAGAGATATATAGCGTTTTTGTACCTTTGTACTCTTTCAATATTTCCTCAAGTCCATGAATCAAATCTTCGGTAATGTCCGATATCACTATTTTGAGCGTTATTTGTTTTGCAAAATATTCCATAACGTCTTGCAAGGGCATCATTTGTGAAAAATTTATACGAGGTTCGCCCGGCTTACCTTCTTTTTCATAACCAGGTCTTACAAAAAATTTGCAATATAAAAATCCATTGATAATTAAATAGTTACGAAATTTCAAATAATCGTCATTGAACAATCTGAACTCATACGAACCATCATAATCTTCGAGTGTAAAAGCGCACCAGCCTTTGCCGTTTTTGGTCGTCCGGTGTTGTACATCTGTAATGATGCCTCCTACTGTAAGTTCTCTGTTGACAAACATTGTCAAATCAGTTAATTGAGCAAGGTTTACATTGCAATAATGCTCCATTGTCAGCGAAAAATCATCAAGCGGATGCCCTGATATGAAAATCCCCACAACGTCTTTTTCTCTACGCAATTTTTCGAGATTACCCCATGCTTCGCATTTCGGCACATCGGGTTCAGGTATTTCGATACCGCTGCTTTCGCCGAAAAGACTCATCTGTTGCGAATTTTCATTTTCTTGGAATTTACTTCCAAAACGAATGGCCTTTTCCAAGAAAATCTGGTCGTCATCTACCTTATGGAAATATTGGGCTCTGTGCACTTTCGTAAACGAATCAAAGCCGCCCGCAAGGGCAATATTCTCAAAGGCTTTTTTGTTAATATTCTTATAATCAACACGTTTTGCCAAATCAAAAATAGATGTGTAAACGCCATCTTTTCGGTTATCAACAATCGTATCGACCGCATTTTTGCCTACGCCTTTGATAGCTCCCAACCCAAAACGAATGGCATTGTTGCGGTTTACCGTGAATTTGTAAAACGATTCGTTCACATCAGGTCCTAATACTTCGAGTTTCATACGCCGACATTCTTCAAGGAAAAACGTTACCGATTTGATATCGCTCATATTATTGGAAAGCACCGCCGCCATATATTCGGCCGGATAATTGGCTTTCAGATATGCCGTTTGGTATCCTATCCAAGCGTAACAAGTAGAATGGCTTTTGTTAAATGCATAACTCGCAAAAGCTTCCCAGTCTTTCCAAATTTTTTCAAGAACCTCGGCCGGATGCCCGTTGGCAACGCCTCCGCCAATAAATTTTGGTTTGAGTTTTTCGAGCAGGGCAAATATTTTTTTACCCATTGCCTTGCGCAACATATCGGCATCGCCTTTGGAAAAACCCGCCAATTTTTGCGAAAGCAACATTACCTGTTCTTGATAAACGGTGATTCCATAGGTTTCTTTCAAGTATTCTTCCATTGCGGGCAAGTCATACGTAATCGGTTCTTCGCCGTGTTTCCGCCTGATAAAACTCGGAATGTACTCCAGCGGACCGGGACGGTACAACGCATTCATAGCGATAAGGTCGGCAAAGACGGTCGGTTTGAGGTTGCGCATGTGCTTCTGCATCCCGACCGACTCGTATTGGAATATCCCGATGGTTTCGCCTCGTTGGAACAGTTCGTACGTTTTTTCGTCGTCGAGCGGAATGGTTTCCGGGTCGAGTTCGAATCCGTTTCGGTGTTTGATAAGTTTGACTGTATCTTTGATGAGCGTCAGTGTTTTAAGCCCTAAAAAGTCCATTTTGAGCAAGCCCGCACTTTCCACCACCGAGTTGTCAAATTGGGTAACAAAAAGGTCGGAATCTTTCGCCGTACCCACAGGGACGAAATTGGTAATGTCATCGGGCGTGATGATGACGCCGCAAGCGTGAATGCCCGTATTGCGCAGCGAGCCTTCGAGAACCCGTGCCTGTTGGAGCGTTTCGGCGGCAAGGTCGCTGCCCGTGGCAATAGCCTTGAGCTCGGCGACTTGCTGCATCTCTTCCGGACGCAGTTTTTCCTTGAGTTGGGCATCGCTTAGCGTGAATATTTTGGCAAGCGACGTGTTAGGAACAAGCTTAGCAATGCGGTCGGATTCGTGCAACGGCAAATCCAGCACGCGAGCCGTATCTTTGATGGACGAGCGCGCCGCCATCGTACCGTATGTAATGATTTGAGCCACTTGGTTTTTACCGTATTTGTTGATGACGTAATCCATTACGAGCGAGCGTCCTTCGTCATCAAAATCAATGTCAATATCGGGCATGCTCACACGGTCGGGATTAAGGAAACGCTCAAAAAGCAAGTCATATTTCACGGGGTCGATGTTGGTAATTCCCAAGCAGTACGCCACCGCCGAACCCGCAGCCGAGCCTCTTCCCGGCCCTACCGAAACGCCCATTTCACGGGCTGCCGCGATGAAATCTTGCACAATCAAAAAGTACCCCGGATAGCCCGTTTTCTCGATAATCATCAGTTCGAACTCCAAGCGTTCTTTGGTTTCGGGCGACATGATAGGATAACGTTTTTCAGCTCCCTTAAATGTCAAATAACTAAGATATTTGTTTTCACCTTTTTTGCCGTCGGGGTCGTCTTCTACCAAAAATTCTTGCGGAATGTCAAACTTCGGAAGTAAGACTTCCCGTGCCAAATCGTAAATTTCGATTTTGTCGATGATTTCGCTAATATTCAGAATGGCATCAGGAATGTCTTGAAAAAGTTCCTTCATCGCCTGAGCCGATTTGTAATAATATTCGCTGTTGGGCATTCCGTAGCGGTAGCCCCTGCCACGCCCAATAGGGGTAGCTTGTTTTTCGGCGTCTTTTACGCAAAGTAGAATATCGTGGGCATTGGCATCAACTTCACTTATATAATAGGTGTTGTTCGTTGCCACAAGTTTTACGGAATGCTTTTTCGAAAGCTCTATAAGCACTTGATTGACACGGTTTTCGTCCTCTTGCCCGTGTCGCATAAGTTCAATATAAAGGTCGTCGGCAAACTGTTCTTTCCACCATAATAAAGCTTCTTCCGCTTGCTTTTCGCCTACGTTGAGTACTTTGGAAGGCACTTCTCCATTGAGGCTTCCTGTCAAAACGATGATGTCATTTTTATACTTTTGGACAATATTTTTGTCGATACGTGGCACGTAATACATTCCGTTCGTAAACGCAATGGACGCCATTTTGGCAAGATTGTGATAGCCGTTTTTGTTTTTGGCAAGCATCACTACTTGATAGCCGTTGTCTTTTCGGGTTTTGTCGGTGTGGTCTTCGCAAATATTAAACTCACAACCCACAATCGGTTTTATGGGTTGTCCTTTAGCTTCTTCGCCTTTGGCAATAGCTTCTTCGTTTTCTTTTTTGACATTTTTATTATGATTGAGGATTTCTTTTACAAAATGAAAAGCTCCCATCATATTGCCGATATCGGTCATCGCAACGGCAGGAAATCCTTCTTGAATAGTTTTTTTTACTAAATTCGAAATAGATATTGTGGACTGTAAAACAGAGAATTGCGTATGATTATGCAAATGGGCAAAAGGCACGCCGGCGAGCAATGCAGTATTTTCATCGAGTTGTTGCCGGCTGATGCCCGATGCTTGTTGCGCGGTTTTGCGGATTGCATCGGAAGCGGCTTTGAGATTGGTGTGCGTCAGCCCGATAAGTGCTATGGTATCAGGATTTTGGCTTCGAAAATCAGCGATATAGCTATCGGAAATATCGTTGGAATCAAATCCCTGTCCTGTACGGATAAGCTCGAAAAAACAGCGTGCGGTAGCTTCCACGTCGGCAGTAGCATTGTGGGCTTCGGCAAAAGGCACTTGAAACAAAAACTGGTGTAACTCTGTGAGTGTCGGCAATTTAAACTTTCCGCCTCGCCCTCCCGGGATACGGCATAATTCGGCTGTAAGCTCCGTACAAGTGTCCAATACCGGTTTTTGCGTAAGCGGACTTTCTACGCCATAACGGAAAAATTCCGCCCCCATAATATTGATGTCAAAACCGATATTTTGTCCTACAACATAGTCGGCTTTGGTGAGTGCTTCATTGAATTTTTGAAAAACCTGGTGGATAGAAACCCCGTCTCGCTGTGCCAATTCAGTAGAAATTCCGTGGATTTTTTCGGCATCATACGGAATATTAAAGTCATCGGGGGTTATCAAAAAATCTTGATGCTCAATCACTTTCCCGTATCGGTCGTGCAATTGCCACGCAATCTGTACGGCACGAGGCCAATTGTCCGTATCGGTCAATGGTGCATCCCAACGCTTGGGCAAGCCTGTCGTTTCTGTGTCGAATATTAAATACATAGTGTCGTGATTTGAGTTGGTAAATTTACGGAATAATCCGCAAACGGAATACAAGCCGGTTTTGAAACTTATCCACAATAGCCGTAAGCTGATTTATATCAATACGATAGATTTCCCTATCAATAAAAAATCTTTGATTTGCTTCTTTTCCATTTTTTAAAAATGACGCAAAAAAAATAACGCATTGATTTTCAATGCGTTATTTTTATTTTCGTGACCTCGACAGGATTCAAACCTGTAACCTTCTGAGCCGTAATCAGATGCGCTATTCAGTTGCGCCACGAGGCCTTATTGCGGTTGCAAATGTACTACTTTTTTTATTACTGACAAGCATTTTTTGTGAAAAAAAAGATATTTTTTTCATTTGAAACCGCAACTAACAGATTTCATGCATATTAGCTTACTTTCACACGCCAGCCAAATGGGTCTTCCGACTGGTTGTACTGAATGTTTAAGATAGCATCTTTGATTTTTTGGGCGTATAATTGGGCTGGACGCTCAAAAGAATAATCTTTGCCTGCGTAACCAAATCCTGAAATCGGACTGATGACGGCGGCTGTTCCGCTTCCGAACATCTCGTTGAGTGTTCCGTTTTCGGCGGCTGCTATGAGTTCTTGAACTTTTACGGGACGTACTTCCACTTTGATGCCCATTTTTTCCGCCATTGTGATAACGCTTTTTCGGGTTACACCGTCCAAGATACGGTCGCTGGTAGGGCATGTAATCAATGTATCACCGATACGGAAGAAAAGGTTCATCGTGCCTGCTTCTTCAAGATATTCGTGTGTAGTGTCATCCGTCCAAATCACCTGTTGGTAGCCTTCTTTGATTGCCAATTGCGTCGGATAAAACTGACCTGCGTAGTTGCCCGCCGCTTTGGCAGCTCCAAAGCCACCGTTGGCAGCACGGCTGTAATAATCGGCAATTTTCACTTTTACATCGCCGCCGTAATACGATTGCACAGGCGAAGTGATGATGAAAAACAAGTATTCTTTTGACGGTGAAGCCATAACTCCGGGGGCTGTCGCAATGACAAACGGACGCAAATAAAGCGAATTGCCGAAACCGGGTTTTATCCAATCGCTATCGAGCTTGAGCAAGGCTTTCAGCCCTTCGTCAAACCAGTCTTCGGGAAACTCAGGAATTGCCAAGCGAGCCGATGATTTATTGATACGTTTGTAATTTTCCTCAGGACGGAATAAAAATATATCGCCTTTGTCATCTTTGTAGGCTTTCATTCCTTCAAAAACTGCCTGTCCGTAGTGGAATACGCTTGCCGAAGGGTCGAGCGAAATCGGGGCGTAAGGTTTTATTTGCGGCGTCTGCCACTGTCCGTCTTTGTATTGGCATACATACATGTGGTCGGAAAAATTCTGACCAAAAACAAGGTTTGAAAAATCAATCTCGCCGATGCGGCTTTTGCTTGTTTTTTCGACAATAAGGTTTGATTTATAGTTGCTCATATAGTATAATTTTTATGCGAATTTATTGAATATTTTTTATTTTGAAAAACCATAACGGATATTTTTTTGAAAAAAAACCATTCCTACCCGATAAAAAACACACAGAAATGTACTGATTTTTGTATATTCCTTGATAATAACCACAAAGACAGGTACATGAGCAAAAGTAATCATTTTTTCGGACAACCGCTATTCTCGCAAATAATATTCAAGTTTTGTTTGATATGGTTTGAACGCTTCGCTGTTTGAGAGCCTTTGGCGTTTGATATGGTTTGACATGATTTGAACGCTTCGCTGTTTGAAAG
>JAUNTM010000100.1 GCA_030538675.1 Capnocytophaga sp. | reverse complement strand
GCATCATCCGTCCGTCAGAAATGTATGATTGGGAAAAACAACGCAATCACAACGAACGAAACAATACGAACGCAAAAGGCACAAAATGTACACCATGAGAACTTTTTTAGTTACAATTGTAACAGTTGTATGTTTTCAAGTATATTACCTTTAAACTAAAACAACGTGAGGTTGATGTAAAAGTTAAAGTGGCTAATTAGGGTTAGCCACTTTTGTGTATCAAATTACTGATAGTATTCGGACATCCGAATGAAAAATCAAGAAAACATTTCTTTCACTTTGTCAAAAAACGACTTGTCCGACTTGTCTGGTTTCGGTTTATACTCTTCATTTTCAAGCATTTCTCGGAGTATTTTTTTCTGCTTTTCATCTACGTTTTTGGGTGTCCATACGTTGACGTGTACGAGCAAATCGCCTGTGGAATAGCTATTCAGGCTTGGAATCCCTTTCCCTTTGAGGCGTAATATTTTGCCAGATTGGATACCTTCTTCCAGTTTGATACGGACTTTGCCTGTTACGGTTTCTATATCTTTTGATACGCCAAGTACCGCTTCGGGGAAACTTATATAAAGGTCATAGTGCAGATTTTCGCCTTCCCGTTTGAGCGTTTCATGTTCTTGTTCTTCGATGACTACGAGCAAATCGCCCGGCAGGCTGTTATTCCCGGGAGCTTCATTCCCTTTTCCTGCTACTTTGAGTTGTACGCCTTCCATAACTCCTGCCGGTATTTTCACCGGAATGGTTTCTTCCACGGTTTTCAGTCCTTGTGCATCGGCACCTTCAGGACGCTTGTCGATCACCTGTCCGCTCCCCGAACAGGTAGGACAAGTAGTAGCCGTCTGCATACGTCCGAGCATGGTGTTGACCTCTCTCACTACCTGACCGCTTCCGCCACAAGAAGCACAAGACTTATATGTTACGCCTTCGGCTTGTACTTTGCGTTTTACTTTGATTTTCTTTTCCGTACCTTTTACGATGTCTTCGAGAGTTACTTTTACGCGTATCCGCAAGTTGCCCCCACGTACGCGTGCTTGCCGGCTTCCACCGCCAAACCCGCCAAATCCTGAAAAATGTCCGCCAAAAATATCGCCAAACTGACTGAATATATCCTCCATATTGGTATGGTATCCGCCGCCGCCATTATCAAATGCAGCATGTCCGAAGCGGTCGTATTGAGCACGTTTGCCCTCATCACCCAATACTTCGTAGGCTTCTGCCGCCAATTTAAATTTTTCTTCAGCGTCTTTATCTCCCGGATTTTTGTCAGGATGGTATTTGATAGCTTGTTTGCGGTACGCTTTTTTGATTTCGGCAGCCGTAGCGTTGCGTTCTACCTCCAATATTTCGTAATAATCTTTTTTCATCGTATATACGTTGGAATAATTTGGGTTACTGGCCTACCACTACTTTAGGATAACGAATTATTTTATCCCCCAATTTGTAGCCTTTTTCTATGACATCGATAATTTTTCCTTTTAAGTCTTCGGACGGTGCAGGTATTTGCGTTACGGCTTCGTGTATTTCGCTGTCAAAAGCATCTGAAACAGCTACTTCAACTTGTTCCAGCCCTTTGCTTTTCAATATCGAAATTAATTTGTTGTTGATTAATTCCACGCCTTTGAGCATTTCCTTATCTTCCGATTGTGAAATCATTCCTATTGCCCTGTCAAAATCGTCCATCACAGGCAGCATAGCCGACAAAATGTCCTGACCTGCCGTCTTGAATAAGTCGATACGCTCCTTGGCAGTACGTCGTTTGTAATTTTCAAACTCGGCAAAAAGACGTAAAAATTTATCTTTCTCCTTGCCTAATTCTTCTTCGAGTAAAGCCTCTTTGGACAACTCTTCAGCTTGCAATTCCGGCTGATTATCAGTTATTTCTGTATTTTCTACAGGATTATTCTCTTGTTCTAACGCTTCGTTGTTATGTATTTGTTCGCTCATATTATGTATCGTTTATATTGCTTGGATTATGCTGTCTATCTCTCAAATTTGTTGCCATATCGGTCGAAGTGTCAAAATGTCATTTTTTGCAAAAAATGAGCTACTCCGTCTTCTTTGTGGTGCAAGGTAATTTCTTTGGCTGCATCGAGAACTTCTTGGCGGGCATTGGCTACTGCGATACCGTAGCCTACGGCTTGCGTCATGGCTACATCATTATAATTATCGCCAAACGTCATCACGTCGGCAAGCATTACTTCAGGATAACATTCTGCGATAAGTCGTTGTATTCCTGTGAGTTTTGATACTTTTTTGTTTGAAATTTCTAGATACGTTTCTTTTGAGCGGTACAGGTTGAGTTTTTCACTCATAGTCTCTCGCAGAAATTGAAACACACGGTCGATATACTTTTCGTCGCCCATGCACATTATCTTATGAGCACCGGCACCTTGTTCTCGCCACTCTTGTAATGTTGCTGTATTCGAACGTATTTCGGGCTTTGTTTTAGTGTTATTTTCCTCTCGCTTAGCCCAATCATCGTAGGCTTCGGCGTACCATTGGTCATTATGAAAAAGACTGATATGAACCTTCCCGGTGGTTTTACTGTTAAAATCAACCAATTGTTCTGCCAATTCCATGTCTATTTCCTGCGAATGCAATATTTCCAAGCCGTGAACAACCAAAGCCCCGTTATAGCATATCATGGGCGACCCTTGTATACCCAACTGTTGTTGCAGGTGTACCATTTGCTTAGGCATTCGTGCTGAAACTAACAGAAAAGGAATTTTTTGTACGATACGTTTTACTTGTTCGATAGTAATTTCGGAAAGATCTCGGTCGGAATTGAGTAGCGTACCGTCAATATCCGAAAGAATTAGTTTTGGCTGCATGGGTTTTATTTGAAAAATGTAATAATTTAAGGCTGTGTTACAAAATCTGCTATTTCATCGACCAATTGGTTGGCAATGGGATAATCGGGAGAGAGGTAGGTTTGCAGGATTTCATTTCGGTTTTGAGTGATTTTCAGTACGTGTGTCATATTTTCGATGATAACCAACCGGCTTTGGGGGGCTACGGCATTGAGTTTGCGGGCGTCATCGGGTGGTACTTGCAAGTCATTGGTTCCGTTGATGATAAGGCTGGGAATCGTGATTTTTGACATAATTTCAATGGGATGGTATTGGTTATACGATTTTAAAAAACGCTGATTGACCGGCATAAAAATCGAATTGAGAAACGGATGTACTTGCCTTATCGTATCGGTGGCCATCAGTTCACGAAAATGCTCGCGTGCTTTGGACGAAAGGGCTGGCGATTGTTTGTGCAATTGTGCGATGAGGGTTTCTTCAACGGTTTCCGAAGCCCCCGCTACCGAGATAAAACGCTGTACCCGCACATCGGTTGCCAACATGGCTACGAGCGAACCTTGGCTGTGTCCTAAGAGATTAATATCGGTAAATCGTTCGTCATTGGCGAAGTGTGCCAATATCAGTTGTACGTCCGACACGAAGTCATCCAAGCGAATGCTATCATCTAAAAAACTGATATTCTTACTGTTGGCTGTTCGTTTGTCGTATCGGAATACGGATATTTCCCGCTTATTGAGGGCTTGGGCGAGCTGGCGGATGTAATCGGCTTGGATTTGCGTACCTTGATTGCCGTTGCGGTCGATATTCCCCGAACCTGATATATATATGATGAGCGGTGTTTTCTTGGTAGTGATGTACGACAATTCGCCATCGATGGCAAAATTACCGTTGCTTAGCGATATTTCTTCGGTTTGTAGTTGGGCTGTTGCGGCATTCCAAGCAAAAATCCCTAAAAGAAATGTTATTTTTATTTTTAAATTCACATTCATAAATCGTTGGCTATACAGTAAAAAACGTTGCAAAGGTATTCTATTTGGCGGGAATTACCTAACGAATATGAATTCGATATGACAAAATTCTGCATCCCAATGTATTACTTTTCGCTTCTCCCCTATTCTTCTGTTGGCTCGCGTGAGGGATTGCAGCGGAAATAAAGCGAAGCGAAACGCTGTTTTTTGCCGACACTGCGGGGGCGACCGGAGGAAGCCAACGCAGGGCGTGCAAAAAAAGCGTTTTCGCGAGTGTATTGCAGCGGAAAGCCCGACCCCCAAAAAAATGAGAAAATGGGATGGTTTGAAAATGGTGTAAGCCGATAAAATTTGCTGGGGGGCAATAACTTTTCTTTTTTTGGGGGCACGCCCTTATAAGGAAATTTGAAAATTTGGAAAAATTGATGGCTTGGAAAAATTGATGTTTTAAAAATTTGAAAATGGTTATCTTTGCGGTTTAATTTATTGATGATGACTGCAAACGATACTATTTGTGCATTGGCCACCGCCAACGCCGTGGGAGCAATCGGGGTGATACGGGTTTCGGGAAATGACGTTTTTTCCATTGTAAATCAATGCTTTGAAGGAAAAAATATTTCCGAAGTAAAATCACATACCGTGCATTATGGCTTCATAAAAGACGAAGGCGAAACCATTGACGAGGTGATGGTTTCGGTGTTTCACGCTCCGAGAACGTTTACGGCGGAAAATTCGGTGGAAATTTCTTTTCACGGATCGCCACACATTGCTAAAAAAATTCTGGAAATTCTCATTAAAAAGGGGGCGAGAATGGCGAAAGCGGGCGAATTTACAATGCGTGCCTTTATGAACGGCCGGATTGATTTGGCTCAGGCGGAATCAGTGGCTGACCTCATAGCAAGTGAAAACGAAGCATCCAGAAAGCTGGCTATCAATCAATTAAAAGGTGGAATTTCTGATGAAATTTCAAAACTTCGGGGTGATTTGCTGAACTTTACTTCGCTGATAGAATTGGAATTGGATTTTTCGGAAGAAGATGTGGAATTTGCCGACCGCACGGCATTAAATTCTTTATTAAATAAAATTAACGAAAAACTCACTTCGCTTATCGAAAGTTTTCAGTATGGAAATGCGGTAAAAAATGGCGTTGACGTGGCGATTATCGGAAAACCGAATGCCGGAAAATCAACGCTTTTGAACGCGCTATTGAAAGAGGAAAGAGCCATCGTTTCGGATATTGCAGGAACGACCCGAGATACCATTGAGGAAGTTTTACACATCGGCGGGACGGCTTTTCGGTTTATTGATACGGCAGGAATCCGGGAGACTTCGGATGCTATCGAAGCTATTGGCGTGCAAAAAGCGAAGGAAAAAATCTATTCCGCTAAAATTTTGCTGTATTTATATGACGAATTCGATTCGTCTTCCGAAGAAGTAATCTCGTTTGTGAAAGAATTTTACCGTGATGATTTGAAGATTATTTTACTTCAAAATAAAATTGATATTTCTGAAAATACATATAAATCAACGTTTTACCAAGAAATAAAAAATGCCTTGCAACCCAACTATACACAAACAATTTTGGGAATTTCTGCCAAAAACCAAACCAATATAGAGGCTTTGAAATTAGAACTTTTGGAGTATATAGAAAATCTAAAAACGGAAGAAAATACGATTATCACCAACCAGCGGCATTATGAGTCGTTGCAAAAATCACTGGAAGCGATACAAAAAGTGAAAGATGCTGTAAATGAACAACTTCACACCGAATGGCTGGCATACGAACTGCGTTACGCATTGGAATATCTGGGCGAAATTTCGGGCGAATTTACCAATGATGAAGTGTTGGGGAATATTTTTTCGAAGTTTTGCATTGGCAAGTAAGGTACGTTATTTTTGTTTTCTAACGGCTGCTCCCCTGCTTTTTCAAAAAAATATATTTAGTTTTATATTGTGAATTTTAATTAAATTTATGTTGTGTTTTTGTCTGAAAATAAAACACCCCTGTTTCTCAGAAAATTCTTATATTTGCCGAAACCAACTTTCAAAAACTTTCATAAATGAAAAATTTACTACTCAGTTTCGTTTTTTTGTTTTCCCTTACGGGGGAAGCCTCAACCGCTACCGCTATCCCGATAAATCCTACGCCGCAAAACGTACAATTCAGCGGAAAAACCATCGTTCCAACCCAATTTAAAGTGAAAAACAACGGACTTTCGCCCGCAACGGCATCGCTTTTAAACAAAATCCTCATCGGGAAAGAAGGCAAAAAACACACCGTAAATGTCATTGTCGGGACGAAAAACCAATCGTCCGTAAAGAAATATTCCCAAAAAATCCCCAATAAACCCGAAGGCTATTATCTGCTGATTGACGAAAAAAATATCGTCATCGCTGGAAACGATGAGCGTGGCACGTATTACGGCGTGCGGACGCTTGAGCAACTTCTGAAATCAGAAAAACTTCCGCTGGGCGAAATTACCGACTCCCCCGACCTGCCGAGCCGTGGCGTGGTGGAAGGCTTCTACGGAACGCCTTGGTCGCACGAAAAACGCCTCCGCCAACTCGATTTTTACGGCGAAAACAAACTCAACACCTATATATATGGTCCGAAAGACGACCCCTACCACAGCTCACCCAACTGGCGGCTCGCCTACCCTGCCGGTGAAGCCGCACAAATAAAGGAATTGGTACAGCGTGCCAACGATAATTTCGTCGATTTCGTGTGGGCAATCCACCCCGGAAAAGACATCCAATGGAATGACGAAGACCGACAAAATCTACTACGGAAATTTGAACTGATGTACGGGCTCGGCGTGCGGGCGTTTGCCGTGTTTTTCGATGATATTTCGGGCGAAGGAACAAACCCCGAAAAGCAAGCCGAACTGCTTAATTTTCTACACGAAAAGTTTGTTGCGGTTAAAAAAGATGTCAATCCGCTGATAATGTGTCCGACCGAATACAACAAAAGCTGGTCAAATCCTGAGAAAAAATACCTCGAAACGCTGGGTGGGAAGCTACATCCGTCTGTCGAAATTATGTGGACAGGCGACCGTGTGGTGGCGGACATCGATGCCCCGACACTCGCTTGGATTAACGCCAAAATCAAACGTAAAGCCTACATTTGGTGGAACTTCCCCGTATCGGATTACGTTCGCAATCACATGTTGCTCGGGCCGGCGTACGGCAATGCAAACGACATCAAAAACGAAATGTCGGGCTTCGTTTCCAACCCGATGGAACACCCCGAAGCCTCGAAAATCGCTATCTATGGCGTTGCCGATTACACGTGGAATCTCGAAAAATACAACCCCGAAACGGCATGGGTAAACGCTATCAAAACCGTGCTCCCCGAGCATCACGAAGCCCTGCTCACGTTCGCCAAACACAACTCGGATTTGGGACCGAACGGACACCGCTACCGCCGTGATGAATCCGTGGCGTTCAAACCGATTGCCGAAGCCTTTTTGAGCCGCCTGAACCAACCGCAAAATCCCCAAAAAGAATTGGTTACAAATGAATTTGATGAAATCGTAAAAGCATCGGAAGAATTGCTTTCAAATATGAGCACAAACCGGTATTTACTTGACGAACTTCTTCCTTGGTTATTGCAGTTCCGCTTGCAGGGCAAACTCGGTCAGCAAATGATGAATATGTACGAGGCTTTGGACGGAAACCAACCGCACGATTTTGAAAACACTTACACTCAAGTGCTTGATTTACAGAAGAAAATATTCACAACCGACCAAACACACAACCAAAATCCGTATCAGCCCGGCGTGAAAACGGGTACGCTCGTCATCGAACCGCTTATCAACCAAACGCTGACACACCTTATTAAAAAATACAACGAAACATACGGCAGAAATCTGAAACTGGCTCTTAATTTTAATCCTAACAAACTCATTACCAATAGTAAACAATTGGAAAATCAGCCGTTGTTACAAAAAGGAAAATCCGTCCGTATTTCGCCTGTATTGGAATATGCTTCCGTACAGAAAAATGAATATATCGGCATCGAACTTGAAAAAAATACGGATTTAAAAGCTATTTCTGTTGATTTTGGTAATGAAAAGGCATTTTCTGACGGAATTATTCAAATTTCGACTAACGGTACGGATTGGCAAACCGTGAATGGAAATGTCAAAAACGGTCGTTGGAACAATAGCGAAACATTACAAAATGTGAAATTTGTTCGTTATATTAGCACGACTGATGCGAAACAGGATTTGCAATTGAAACAATTTGAAATAACGTTTAATTAATTGACTATTATGAAAGTAGCCATCGTAATGGGCAGCCAAAGTGATATGCCCGTAATGCGAGATGCTGTTGATTTTTTGAAATCATTGGGCATTGAAACGGAGGTTGATATTGTGTCGGCTCACCGCACGCCCGAAAAACTGATGGATTTCGGGCAGAATGCCCACAAACGTGGAATTTCGGTGGTGATAGCCGGGGCTGGCGGTGCTGCCCACTTACCCGGAATGGTTGCCGCAATGACCCCGCTGCCCGTTATCGGCGTGCCTGTAAAAAGCAGTAATTCCATTGACGGCTGGGATTCGGTTTTGTCGATTTTACAGATGCCGGGAGGCGTTCCCGTAGCGACCGTAGCCCTAAACGGCGGAAAAAATGCGGGTATTCTTGCCGCTCAAATCATCGGTTGCCAACAACCCGAAATTCTCAAAAAAATCATCGATTATAAAGAACAACTGAAACAAGCGGTGCTGGAGAGTGCTAAAAATATTTAATGAGGGAATTTGACAATTTGGAAATTTGAA
>JAUNTM010000099.1 GCA_030538675.1 Capnocytophaga sp. | reverse complement strand
AATTAAAGCGTTGATTTACAATGTTTTCTTACATCGAGCTCACGTTAATTTATATTTCAATAGCGTCAACGAAAATCTGTATGCAGGGCAGAGAATGAGGAAAATCCATACGATTTTCTGTACCAACTTCGCATTACATGGCATTTCATCATGCCCTTTACGATATTATTTTGCATAAAAAAACAAATTTTTGTGTGTAATATCTTTAAAAAAATACTATTTCAAGCAATTTTATTATTTCTTAATTTTAAATGCAAACAATTGGTTTACAAGCATTTAAAACAGCGTGTAATGCGTTTGTAATACCTATGTAATGCGAATTGTAATGTTTTTGTAATGTCTAAAGTTTAGTTAATATAAAAATACAAAGTAGTTTTGCCTACGAACTGACAGACCAATGCCCATGAAAAAAATATTGAGCAATCGGCATTGGGCTATTGCTACTTAAAAATTCGATTGGGGCATTTGACTTTTAGCCAAAGCATGTACAAAGGGAGTGAAGGTGCTTAGAAGGATTGTATGCAGAAGCTGAGAAGGAACAGAAATATTTCACATAAGTTGATTCCCTTACAAATGTCCCTCTTTTATAAAAAAAGAAACCGCTTGGAAGAACAAAATTGCAAAACCACAAATTTTAACAACTATACGCAACACAATTAGCTACTAACTTTTAAAATTTTAAGATTATGAAAACGTTTGATTATTTGATTACGATGTACTACGAGATGTTGACCTATCCGCCGGTAATACAAATGGCGATATCGGCAATATTGCTCTGCTTGGCAGCGGTATTTTTTATGCTGCTATATCTTTATTCCATACGGCGATATATGGAGCGCAGAGATGCGCTGCGAGCCCGGATAATCCCTAAGATTAAAGTATTGTTCTATGACATTCTTTACGGCGAACCGCCTTATGCCAATGAGAGAATATTGAGTGCGTATGAGGCAATCGTAGGCAAGCTCAACAAGAGTAAACAGCGCTTGGCTATACAGGTATTGTTGGATATAAAGCTCCGTGAAACCGAAAAATCGCTACGGTACGAGCATATCGTGAAAGCTATCGGGATAGACGAATATCTGGGGCGGTGCTTTGAATTTTCATCCGATGCAACCAAAATGAAAGCCATACAGCGCCTCCATTTATTGGAACTGGAAAGCCTTGATGCCAAGATATTGCCATTTACATACAGCAAAAACAAGCGGCTGATGCGCGAAGCCCGATTTTCACACATGCAGCTCAGTAGTAGTGACCCATACCGCTTTTTGGACGAGACCAAAGAGCCGCTCTCCAAATGGGACGAAATAAATCTGTTGAAAATATTTACCAATGAAAAAGAACAAGGAAATCTTCCTAAATTTTCTAAATGGATAAAATATTCTGAAAATACAAGCCTGACCCTGTTTTTAATCAAAGCGGCGGCCTATTTCGGACAGCAAGAAGCCGTTCCCGTCTTGGAAAAAAAGCTCAAAGACCGCAAGAGCGAAGTGCGTTCGGAAGCCGCCCGAAGCCTTGGACTATTAAAAGCCGTAGCACACGAGGCGGCACTCATCGAGATGTTTGACCGAGAGCCTGAAAATTGCCAACTCGCTATTATCGAGGCGGTTGGCGCGATGAATACAGGCAACGCAGTTGGTTTTTTGAAAAATGCGTACCGAAACGCACACAGCATCGTCCTGAAAAAGAAAATTGCCCACGTGATATTCCGTTACCAATTTGCAGGATGCAATGTACTTAAAGAACTGAAATTGCTGAAGAATGAACTTGACGTGAAAATCATAGACCACATCGAGGCCTCGCTGATTAAGTTCAAATAAAACAACACAAAACCGCACTAATAACACTAAAAATTAAACGCTATGGTTACAGGATATTTTTTTGAATATGCAGTATTTTTTTATAGTTCGATATTGATATCCAGCTATGTGCTATTAGGGGTATTTTCATTGATTTCGATATTCCGGTACAAGAACTATAACTCCGACCTGGATGATGAGAAACTGCTCCGTTCGCCACTGGCACCGGGCATATCGGTAGTCGCTCCGGCGTATAATGAAGAAAAGACCATTATCGAGAATGTCCACTCTCTGCTCACGCTGCAATACCCGCTCTTCGAAGTCGTAATCGTCAACGACGGAAGTAAGGACAATACGTTACAAAAACTGATTGGCGAATTTGATCTGGTCGAAGCCCCATTTGCGTACATCGAGAAGATAAAATCCAAACCCGTCAAGCGGATATTCAAATCGACCAACCCGAAATACGAAATCCTGACGGTAGTCGATAAAGAAAATGGCGGTACAAAAGCCGATGCTTCCAATGCAGGTATCAACGCTTCGGTATTTCCTTACTTTTTGTGTACCGATGTAGATTGTATCTTGGCTCGTAATACGCTCTTGAAAATGATAAAACCCATTCTCGAACGCAAAACAAAAGTCATTGCCGTAGGGGCAACCTTACGGATGCTCAACAGTTGCGAGGTAGAAGCAGGAACCATCAAGCGGGTAAAACCGCCTAAAGCGCTCATACCCCGATTTCAGGAATTGGAATACATCCGGGCGTACTTGTTGAGTAAAATGGGATGGTCGCTCGTCAATTGCGTTCCGAACGTATCGGGCGGATTAGGATTGTTTGACAAAGAAATCGCTATCAAGGCGGGAGGCTATGACGGCAAATCGCACGCCGAAGATATGGATCTGGTTACCAAAATGTCGGGTTACATGCTCAATAACTTGCTCAAGTACCGTATCGAGTATATCCCGCTCTCGTGCTGTTGGACAGAAGGACCGCCTACTACCAAGATTCTCATGCGGCAACGGACGCGATGGGGAGCCGGTTTGATACAGCTGTTTTTCGTACACCGGAAAATATTGTTCAATCCGAAGTACAAAAAAATGGGCATGGTTATTTTTCCCTATGCTTTCGTATTTGAATTATTGGCACCAATTATCGAATTATTGGGGTTAGTGATGCTGATTATACTCGCCGCAACAGGGCAAATCAACTGGAAAATGGCAGGAATTATCTTATTGTACTCGTATCTGTTTGCCGTGATGATTTCGGTGTTGGTGGTCGTGTGGGACAATATCACATTCAAGTATTACAAGAGCACAATGGAAGTCGTCCGGCTGATTTCGGTATCGGTATTAGAGCCTTTCGTGTACCACCCTATGATTGTATTTTTTGCCGTTCGGGGATATTTCAAATTTTTGACATCCAAAGAATTGGCATGGGGAACCATGACCCGGCGGGGAATCAACAACTAAATCACAATTAATACGCTATTGCAATGAACACGCTATTGAAAACTATTTTATATACGTTGTCGGCAGTAAGTTTTACCAACCTCATGGCACAACGAGCGCTGTCATCCGACAATTACTACCAGATGTCCAAAGAAGCCGGGCAGCAGCAAGGGGATTATTACAAAGCTCTTGAGCTAATCACAAAGGCACACCAATTATCGCCCGGCGATTTGGACATATTAGAATATTTGGGAAAATGCTACCTCGAAACAGAGCAGTATGACAAAGCACGCTACTACCTCAAAAAAGCCGCCGACGGGCGTGAGGACAATTACAACGCACTTCTGTACTTGCTCAATGTAGAACACCACACCAAGCGGTATTCGTCCGCAATATGTTACGTGAACGAAATGCTCGAAATCACGCCGTATGATAAAAACCTCTGGATACGTAAGATTACCCTTTATGACCAAATGGGCAACAAAGAAGAATCGGTACGCGAAGCCAAACGGCTGGCTCAGATATTCCCCGATGATACCAATGTGCAGAAGACCTATACCTACATACTCAACAACCAAGGTAAGCAAGCCATCGAAGAAAATAATTATGACAAAACCCGAAGCGTTTTTGAGCAGATAGTATCGCAAGACCCAACCGACAAAGACGGATATAACGCATTGATAAAAAATGAGTTGCAAAATAGTGGCGACAAACAGCAAGCCTTGCATTTTGTTGGCAGAGCCTTGGTGCGCATCCCCGATGATAGCGAATTAATCCGGAAAAAAATAGCCTTACTCGATGATACGGGGCAATACAGCGAAGCGTTGGTGTTCCTCAAATCACAACAGAAATCCATGCCGCAAGGCGAATATCGGCAGTTGTACACCTACTTAAGTACACAAGCCGCCGCGTACTATGAGAATGAAGACCCCTATTTGTTATACCAAAAAATATGGGCGGCCAATCCGCGCCAGGACGAAATGTTTGCCAAAATGGTCAATATCGCCATTGGCAGAGGATACGACCAAGACGCAGCGTATTTCCTCGATACAGCATTACGGCAATCGCCCGATGACAAAAACCTGCTTGCCAAAAGGCTGTCGGTACACCGCAAACTCGGCGAGTGGAACCAATACGAGCGGATGCTTACACAGCTGTATCGTACCTATCCGCAAGATGCCGACATCGTGTACGATTACAATTTGTATCAATTCGACAAAGCCAAAAAACTCGCGGAAGAACAACAACTCTATGAGGCCAAAACCATATTCAACACGCTCGCACAGCAAAATGAATTTGCCCAATTGGCACACGAGCAGTTGTACGCTATCGCAATGCAACAACGCAAGTTTGACGAAGCCTCGCAACACATAGAACAGCTACTGGCAGACGCACCACAAGACCCGGAATATCTTTTGCGGAAAAGCCAACTGTTGTACGAAACGGATGCTATTGACCAAGCGTATGAAATAAGCAAAAACATCCATCGCAGCAACCCCGGTTCGCAGAAATACGCCGACCACTTCCGTGCGATTGCATCTGATTATCTCGCCCGATGGATGAAAGCCAAAAATTACGCCCAAGCCGACCGCATCGCTGACCAACTTTTGGTACTTCAGCCCGAGCGCCAAACCTACATCTATGCGATGAATGCCGCCACAGCGCTACAAGCGTATGACAAAGCTGCCAACATAGCCGATAGTGCCGTGAAAGAATACAGCAATCAGCCGCCTATATTGGGCAAAGCCGCCGATGTGTACATACAGCATCACCAATATGACAAAGCCGTCCGTATGCTCGAAGAAGCCAAAAACAAAGTGTATTTCGACAGCCTCTTGGTACGCAGTCTTGCCAAAGCGTACTATCGGCAAGGCAGGCACGAAGAGCAGCAAGGCAATGCGGTAAAAGCCAACGAACGCTATGCGATGTCGGTCGCAACGGCAGCCGGTAACAATCCCGCATTGGATCGGTGGATTGCCAACGCACATTCGCAAGAAGCGGTTGCGTATATCAATGAACAGCTCAAATCCGACCCCGACAACAGTTCGCTGTTGGTAGCAAAAGGGAAAGTGTTTGAGAAAATGAAAGTATATGATTCGGCGTGGGTGTACCAAAAGCGTTACAAACCTTTGCCACACGAAGCGGACGAATACAATGAGCATCTCAACGGATTGAAATACAAGTCGTATAAAAATCAGACGGCGGTGTATTATTCCAAATTTGAATCGGACTCTACGGTATTCCGAAATGCTGTGGCTACGTTGGAATACATCCGCCAAACGCCCAAAAATACCTACGGCGTGCGCGTCAATTACAACGGAAGACAAGCGGGGACAGGCGTGCAATTGGATTTGGAATGGACGCATGTTCTTTCCCAAAAAATGTACACGAAAGCCAATTATTACATTTCAAACAAATACTTTCCGAAACACAAAGCAGCCCTCTCGCTTTACAATGATTTTGGGAAAGATTGGGAAGCCGAATTAGGCGGGCATTTTACGCATTTTCAGACACGGCAGGATATGTACACTGCGATACTCGGAATTGCCAAGACGTATGACAGCTGGTGGTTCAACGCACGCCTATTCGGATATTCGCACTCAGGCGATTTTTATTCAGGAGTCTTATGGCAGGGGAGGCGTTATCTGAATCAACGCCGTGATTATTTGATGGCAGTGGCTTCGCTCGGAACAGCTCCGTATGACGACAGGCTTGATTTCCAGAACAATGCCTTGCTGGACGTTGTCCACAGTATGGTGGGAGCAGGCGTGCAACATTCGCTGACGCAACAGCTCTCTCTCGGAATATTCGGTAATTATTACAGTTATAAGATTTCAAAAGACCGTCACATGAATCAATTCCAACTGACGCTCATGCTGATGACGAAATTCTGATGTAATTGGATTACAAAACATAACTGTCTCGAAAATGAAAATAGGTGTCAAATTTATTATTTTGTGGTGTATGATTTTTAGCGTTCCTAAACAAAAAACAGAAGATAAAGTATTCACGTACCGTGAAGTATATTTCCCAATGGTAAGTGCTGCGTCCGAATATAGTATTCAGTACGGCACTATGCCGCTGGATAGTTATTGGGGGTTGTGGGGGCATAACCTGAACAAGTGGGTAGAACGCTCGGTAACGTCCGAAAATATGCATGCAATGGTGGACGGAAAGTATAACCTGAGCCAATACTGCTTCTCGTCGGAAGAACTTTTGCGGATAATTGAGAAGAATATCGATTCGATAAAAAATACGTATAAGTATTATATGATTCTTCCGAACGACAATGCCGTAGTATGCCAGTGCAACCAATGCAAACGGCTGGGAAATACCGACAACGACGCATCGCCTGCGGTTTTCCATTTATTGCAAAAATTATCCGCAGAGATACCTCAGGTCAATTTCTTTACCACAGCGTATCGTACGGTACGCCGACCACCGGCCAAGAAAATGCCGCCCAATATAGGAGTGCTTATAAGTACCATAGAGTACCAAGAAGGCGTACCGTATTCGCAACTGAAAAATCATCAGGAATTATCGGCGTACATACGCTCGTGGACTAAACATGTAGAACATGTATGGGCTTGGGAATACGCATTGAATTACGATAATTATTTTGATTTATATCCCAATCTCGAGGTTTTCAATGAAAATTTGTTGTTTTTGTCCAATTACGGGGTCAGTGGGGTGTTTGTCAACGGAAGCGAAACCTATTCGGTACTGCAAGATGTAAAATGCAGCATCATGGCACAGATGCTTACCGACAGCACGACGCCGGTAGAGGAGATGATACGTACCGAAATCTACCAGCGTTATCCCGGACAGATAGCGCCTTTATTATCAGAGTATTATATCACGATAAATAAAGATTTTCATAAATCAAAACGATATTTTGGCATCTATTCGGGAATTCGTACAGCGGAAAAAAAATACCTTTCGGCACAGCGGTACTATGATTTTTATAAAGCTTTCGCACAGGCATATCACACGGTTGAGAATCCCGACACAAATACACAACAGCTGATGCTGGCACTGGCATTCATGCGATTGGAACTCATGAGAAGTTTTGGGGCGGGCGAACTTGGTTACGCCACCGCTAAAGACGCTGCGATAACCATACACAGCGACGTAATCGGACTGCTCGAAACCGTAAGCAATCTGTCAAAACAAACACAAACCGACACCTACAATGAAGTAGGAAGCACCATAGAAGCCTATCTGGACAATTGGGCAATATGGATATTGAACCAGACCGGCACGAACCATCTTCTCAACAGACCGATAGAAGTGCTTTCGGATTTGGACGAAGAATATTCCGATACAAGATGGCTCAATGACGGTGCGTATGGCTTCTTGGACTACAATACCAACTGGCTCATTTGCTCGCAAGACGACCTGATTATCAGGATAGACAGCCAATACCTGAAAGACAGCCAACATCTCGAAATAGGTTTTCTCAATGACCCGGTACATCACATCTATTTCCCGCAGACCATTACCATTTATGATGACAGCACGAGCGGTGAATACGAATTGCAACCCACCGGCGAACTTACCAAGCAAAAAGTGCACATCAATTTACTGCCTTATAACAATGACACCCACGTATATCTCAAGATAAAACGCTTGAAGAACCACGCCAAAAGTGCCATAGCTTGTGATGAAATTGTCGCGTACTGATATTGCCCAACCCTAATTGTCAACACAAAATGAAACACTACGCCATAAAAACGATGCTGTTATTGATGCTCATCAATATAAGCGCATGTAATTTTATTAAAAACAAATTGAAAAACTCATTGCTGACGACAAGCATTTCGATAGAAAACCCGATACGGCATTACTATCCCGTCATGCAAGGCAATACATTAGAAGTTTCGTACCGCATCACCAACACGGGCGATGCACCATTGCTCATCCGAGAGATACAGACTTCCTGCGGGTGCATTACGACCAATTTCTACAGCCGCCCTATCGCACCGGGCGGTGTCGGGTTTGTCAACCTTGCTTTCGACAGCGATAAAAACATCGGATATGTAAAGCACTATATCTCCATCATAGCCAATGTTGACGGATTGGAAGAACAAGAAGTTAGTTTTGCAACGAATATCGTTCCCAGCAGTCTTCACATCAAAGATTATGAAGAAATACACCAAGGGAAATCCATCGTCAAAAGCCAACGCTTAGTAGATGGAGATATATCACTTCGGTACGAAACCCCTGAAAAAACAGAATAAACACACGATTCTTCCCTGCCAAGCAGATGCTAAATGACATGAGTTCGATGTAACAAGCTGTTGATTATTAGTACTTTATTTTCGCGGGAGCCCTCACCCCCAGCCCCTCTCCAAAGGAGAGGGGAGAAAAAGCTCAATGCTATCCGAGT